>NZ_JAXGFR010000050.1:0-6120 GCF_041008775.1 Pseudophaeobacter sp. C1-32P7
CGTTCGATGCGCCCTCTGCACGACCGCCGTCTGAGTGACAAGCCCGACGAAAAGACAAGACATGACCAAGCACCGCGAACAGCGAAGGCAGCGCAGCCTCGGAACCGTTGCCGCGACCTTGCGCTGCACCCAGGCAGGAGAGGGTGATGCGGTTCGCGCGAAGACCAAAGCTTCAGAAGATCCGTGCGCAGAATGCCCTTCCATAAAACCTGCCATACTCCTTTCAATCAAGATGTCTCATTCTGTTCATGTTCGGTGCAATTTGCCAGATGCCTCCCAGCACCAGCTAATAATTTGCCCACCACGTCAAGCGTCTGCGCGGTTATTCCTGCTAGGCATAGGAAAGCTATTAAGGGCTTTTTACTTTGGAAAAAGGAAGGTGAAGTTGAACCTGGCGCCCCAGCCTTCTGGGCCGTTCCCGGGTGATGCGGCCCAGTACCTGACACCGCCCCTATGGACACGGGCTGCGAGCCAATCGTGAAAACCTGTGTCACGACAACACCGATTGGAACTGACCATTCTTTGACCTCCCAGTCGTAAGTTGCCTCGGTCTGCAGAGCGTAGCTGGTCCCTGTAGGCGTAGTGTAAGAGAGGAATGGGTTTAGAAACGTTGAGTTGATCTTAGTCCCTGGATTGTCGTCAAGCGACCTGAGGTGGTTGGCAAGGCCGCCGTAGGTCCAGGGGCCCCGCTGGCGGAGAGCCACGGCTGTTGGGCCTGCAGCAAAGGTGTCGGCAGACACCCCGTCCCCACCAGTGGGGTAGAGGAACACCGGACCGGCCCCCCAGATCCAGCCCCCCGCCGTTGGTACCTTCGGTGACAAGAAGAAGCTCTGGACAATGTCGCCGACGCCATTCTGGTTGATGCCAGGCCCATCCAGAGAGACGACGGGTATTATCGTGCGCGTTATCAGGTTCAAGTCATCCCCAAGATCAAAGGGGATGACCGGTTGGATGTTCAGGAGATACCGATCAGTATGGCCGCCATAGCGATCGTAATTGAACTGAAGCGGTACGCTGATCAGATCTGCGACCGGATTGGCAAGTTGCTTGGCGAGGTCATCTGTGTCCTGCGAAAAGACACTGCCGGGGATTATCAACGCTGTTATTGCGGCGAAGAGCCCGGTCAATGACATCCTTCTCCATCCGGGGTGAAAGCTGCCATCGGCATGTCGCGCCTGGTCAGTACGGAAGATATCGATCCTCATAATCAAACCTCTTATTGGACAATGCGCCATGCGGGAAAATTCCTCTGGCCGCCTGCTATTAGGCTACCTGAGCTGAGTGCAACAAATCGCGGCATTCGAGCAGACAAGAAAAAATGCCGCGCCCTGCTGGCGATCACATGAAGTACTTTGGAAAACAGCTTGAACGTGTTTTGAGCTATTGGCGTTGATTTGCGTCAAAACCACCAATCGAGAACACTGCTATTCTGCGAATGATTTTTATGGGGCATAAGCGCAATGAAGCTGCCTTCTCATTTTCTAGGGACGCTTTGTTCAGGACGCCGCACGTCGCATCGCATGCCCGTGCTGACGAAATTCCGTTCACAAAGTTGGCTCGCGATGGCTGCGCCGTCGAAGGTGTGCATTGTTGGCGTGAATGCCTACAGTTGGCGAAAGCCTTCGCGATCCCGCCATCTTTTGGCTAGTCTAAACGGAGCGCTGGAACCAGGTTGCAGCAGATCGGGTCGTGATATCTGGCACCTCGGAGCCTCGGAGCTCGTCGCAAGACCGCAGCTGAACCGCTGCAATATTATGCAAGACCGACTTATCCTTCCTGCAATGCCAACAACTTGAACGAACCAAAAAGGAATGAGCCCATGACCCATGACCCATGACAAGTTTGGTTGCCCGTGCTGCAGTGGCACCTTTGGAAAGTTGTTTGAAGTAAGCCGAAACGTCAGCAAGCTGAAAGCCGCGGCTGAGAGTGGCACAGGCTGGTCCTGCAACTGGGGTATCAACTGGACCAGCATGGGGCGCCGGGATTTCATGAAGACGAGTGCCGCCGGTGTAGGGTTGGCAGCCGTTATGGGAAGGGGCGCCAGAGCGCAGTCGCAGTCAGTCACCGTCTTCACCAACGGCAATGTGCTTACCGTCGATGATGATTTCTCCGAGGTCGAAGCGATTGCTCTTCGCGGCAACCGTATTCTGGCAGTGGGAACCGACGGTGAGGTTCGCGCAGTGGCTGGCGCGGATGCCAAGATCGTCGACCTTGAAGGTAAGACTGTCTTGCCCGGCTTCATCGATGCTCACTCCCATGTTATTTCCGGTTCCGTGGTGGACTCCATCATGGACTATGTCGGCATGGCCCGCTTCACGACCGCCACCGAAGTGCTGGACCACATCGCAAAGCGCGCAGCGGAAACGCCCGCGGGTGAATGGCTGGTTTTCCGCAACTTCGACCCTGCGGTTCAGGAAGGACCGGATGCGCTGACCTTTGCCGAGCTGGATCCAATCTCAACCGAGCACCCGATTTTCGTTTTAAACGCCTCGGGGCACTTGGCCTATGCCAACTCCAAGGCCTTCGAAGTCTCCGGGATCCCCAATGACATCGAAAATCCTTCGGGCGGAGAGTTTGTCCGCGATGCTGAGGGTAACCTGAACGGCTTCATGAAGAACAACGTTGCGTTCCTGCAGGTTGCCTCGCACTACCCGGGCATGATGGAGGCCGATCCTGTGGAAGGCCTGATTGGGCTGCTGGAAAAATGGGGCGCGGTCGGCCTCACGACGGTCTCGGAACTCAGCCTTGGCGCGCTAGCGCAGTCGCCGGCGGACGCGCAGGTGATGGCTGCAGCGGCGCAATCCGGGCGCCTCAAGGCGCGAATCCGCGCCTATCCTTTCTATACCTTGGGAACCGAAGCCTGGGACGAGGCGGGTATCCATCAGGGGGACGGGGATGCCATGGCCCGCATCGCGGGCTTCAAACTGGTGGCAGATGGCTCGAACCAGGGGTTCACCGGACTGCAGCGCGAACCATACCTGAACAGCGAAGACCGGGGCCTTGCCTATATGGAACCTGATGAATTGACCGCAATGGCGCTTGAGCGGGCCGGGAAGGGCTGGCACCTTGCGATCCACGGCAATGGCGATGCGGCGATCGATAATGTGCTGGACACCTGTCAGGCGCTTGTTGATGCTGGTATCGACATGTCCCGGGTCCGTCCGCGGATCGAGCATTGCTCGATACTTCACGACGACCAGATCGAACGGATGCAGCAGCTAGGTGTGTCGGCGAGCTTTCTGATCGGTCACGTTCACTACTGGGGCGTCGCGATGCGTGACGAGGTATTTGGGGAGGAAAAGGCGCAGTTGCTAGACCGATGCCGAAGCGTCGAAGAAGCCGGGGTTGGTTTCACTCTGCATTCGGATTTCATGGTGACCGACCCGAACCCGCTGCACATGATTGAGATGGCCGTCACTCGGCGCACTTGGAAAGAGCCGGACTACATTCTGGCGCCGCAGGAGACGATATCGGTTGAATCTGCGATCCGGGCGCTCACCTCCGAGGCCGCATGGCAGCTGTTTTCCGATCATGAAGTCGGCAGTCTTGAACCGGGCAAGCTTGCCGACATGGTCATCCTCGAAAAGGATCCGCGCGATGTCCCGCCCGACGAGATCAAAAACATCAGTGTTCTCGAAACCTGGATGGATGGTAGAAGGGTCTACTCGTCCTGAACGCATCACCAAGCATTTTGGGCCCGCTCCTTTGGTCTTCATCGTCCTGCCCCTCGTTTCCAAGTTTTTTATTGACCTCGCCAATGTACTGCTCGTCGGCGTGTTTGCCGCTCTTTAGCTGGTCAAAGCGATGGTTCTGATGTCCTGTGGATCGAACAGCCTGGTGCGACTGGCGCTTCGGCCAGCAGACACGCAGCTGGGCCTGTTGACGGAATGGGCTCTGCCCCAGTTTCGCAAGCAACCGACACTGGCTAGGTTTTGCGAAAGATCAGTTCTGCAGCCGCGCGTTGGCACCAAGGACAAAGTTGGATGACTAAGAGAATCCTTTCACTAATCTTCGGCCCGATTTCAGTTCCTTGCCTTCTGCTTGGCCTGTTGTTCTTCGCGGCCTCTCTGACGCCGTCCCTGATTCCACGTGGCCCCGAGTTGCAGGGCGTGCTTGGCGGGTTGGTCACGGCGCTCGGATATCTGGTCGGCCAGATCGTTGCACTCATGTGGAACGCCGGTGACCTGCCGCGCTTGTCGCGCGGTCCGGCGAATGTGCTGATCTGGATCGTGTCCGGGGCGATTGTTGCGATGTTCCTGTGGGTTTTGGCTTCCAGCCTGACTTGGCAGAACGATCTCCGCCAGAAAATGGGGATGGAGCCAGCCGACGCTTTGCACCTCGCGTGGATCTCGATCATTGCGGCCGCGACACTCGTCTGCGCCTTTGTGCTCGGGCGGCTCGTCGCATCGCTGTTTCGGCTGATCCGGGCGCGCTTCTATCGGGTGATGCCGCCACGAAGGGCGAATGTGTTCAGTCTGATCGCAGTCGTACTGATCCTCTTCGTGGTCACACGAGATGGCATTCTGGACCGGACCATCGCAGTCCTTGATGAAAGCTATGAAGCGGCGCAGGCTCTGTTCGATGACGCCCCGCCACCGCCGACCGACCTGTGGAGAAGCGGAAGCACAGCTTCCTTGATCGACTGGAAGGCAATCGGAAAGCCGGGCCGGGATTTCATTATGTCGGGGCCTGATGCGGAAGACATATCGGCATTCACAGGACGGCCAGCGCGCGATCCGATCAGGGTTTATGTCGGCCGTGCCAATGGGGCCACGCCCCGCGAACGTGCGGAATTGGCACTGGCTGAACTGCGCCGCCAAGGTGCCTTCGAGCGTGAGGTTCTGATCGTGGCGAGCCCCACCGGAACCGGTTGGATGGACCCTGGGTCGCATGATCCGGTCGAATACATGCACAACGGTGACATCGCCACGGTTGCCGTACAGTATTCGTATCTGCAGTCGCCACTGGCGCTGATCCTTGAGACCAGTACCGGTCTCGAGCAAGCTACTGCGCTTCAGGAAGTTGTTCACCGGTACTGGAAAACACTTCCAGAGGGCGCCCGTCCGCGGCTCTACATGCATGGCCTCAGCCTCGGTGCCTGGTCCTCAATGCATGCAACCAATCTTTTTCGGCTTCTGGACGACCCGATTGATGGGGCTTTCTGGGCAGGTCCACCGTTTCCCTCGAATTTTTGGAACTACGTCCAGAAACATCGCAATCCGGGCAGTTCCTGGGTTTTGCCGCAGATCGGAGATGGTTCGCTGGTGCGCTACGCTTCACGCACCAGCGATGCGTCCGGGTCACCTTCCGCCTGGGGCCCTATGCGCATTTTCTTTCTGCAGTATTCCAGTGATCCGGTCGTCTTCTACGATCCGGCGTCTCTTTGGCGTCGACCTCAATGGATGCGTGACCCGCCCGCAGATGATATGTCCAAGCACTTTTTCTTTATGCCTATAGTGACCCAGTTTCAGTTGGCTTTGGATCTGGCGCTGTCCTTCGGCTCGCCGCCCGGGCACGGCCATGCCTACTATTCACAGGACTATATCGGCCCGTGGGTGCAGGTTACCGAACCCAAGGGCTGGACAAGCGACGATACCCAACGTCTGAAAGCGCATTGTGACAACGGATTTCAGAGAGGCTGTTCGAACTGAAATGGGCCGGGCTGCTTGGGACAAGCACTTCGTTGGCGTGGCCAGTTCAGACAAGCCGTTTGGCGCCACCGGACTATTCCGCCAAGGCAGAGAGCGTGGCGCTTCGTTTGTTTCCATGCCGGGTTCGGATATCCGTTTTCCATTTTCCGCACTTCGCTCACGCATAAGCGAAGTGCGGAAAATGGACATTGCCAATCCGTCCCCATCGTCAAATTGGCAACTCTTTGCTTGGCAGCTGTGCCAAGTGTGGGCCGTTCTCACCCGTAACGCACCCTACAATCCACATTGCGCCTAGGGGGACAAACAGGCCGGTTGGTGAAGGGACGCGAATGATTCAGAGTTGTGCTAGGCGCTGTTGCACAAATCGGGGTCTGAGCGTGGTTCCCCTTTCCCCGGACGGACCTATCCTACGGCCACAGTGACGGGTATGCCGAGCGCGGTGTAGCCGTTCAGCACGGCGATGCGAACT
>NZ_JAXGFR010000051.1:0-5856 GCF_041008775.1 Pseudophaeobacter sp. C1-32P7
TTGGTTGCGGGAGCAGGATTTGAACCTGCGACCTTCAGGTTATGAGCCTGACGAGCTACCGGGCTGCTCCATCCCGCGGAGATTGTTGGTTATGATCGTTAGAGAGATTTTTTTGGTATTTACTAGGTTTGGCGGTGACCTACTCTCCCAGGGCTTAAGCCCAAGTACCATTGGCGCGACGGCACTTAACTTCCGGGTTCGGGATGGGACCGGGTGTTTTGCTCGTGCTATGACCACCAAACCGAGTAAATACCAAAATCCTCCGGCTTTTGGTATTGCGAGCTCCGTTATGTCACGGGGCGCTTTCCAAAAGCGGAAGGTTTCAGATCAACATGTTGTCCAGGTTTTGTTTTGCTTTTTGGTGTTTATGAGACTGTCTGTTACTGGAACAGATCAAGCCTATCGGGCGATTAGTACCGGTCAACTGAATGCATTGCTGCACTTACATCTCCGGCCTATTGACGTGGTGGTCTTCCACGGCCCTCAGGGATACCTTGTTTTGAGGGGGGCTTCCCGCTTAGATGCCTTCAGCGGTTATCCTTTCCGATCATAGCTACCCTGCACTACCGTTGGCACGATAACAGGTCCACCAGTGGATCGTTCACCCCGGTCCTCTCGTACTAGGGGCAACTCCTCTCAAGTATCCTACACCCACGGCAGATAGGGACCGAACTGTCTCACGACGTTCTAAACCCAGCTCACGTACCTCTTTAAACGGCGAACAGCCGTACCCTTGGGACCTGCTCCAGCCCCAGGATGAGATGAGCCGACATCGAGGTGCCAAACACTGCCGTCGATATGGACTCTTGGGCAGTATCAGCCTGTTATCCCCGGCGTACCTTTTATCCGTTGAGCGATGGCCCTTCCACTCGGGACCACCGGATCACTATGGCCGACTTTCGTCTCTGCTCGACTTGTCAGTCTCGCAGTCAGGCTGGCTTCTGCCATTGCACTCAACGAGCGATTTCCGACCGCTCTGAGCCAACCTTCGCGCGCCTCCGTTACGCTTTAGGAGGCGACCGCCCCAGTCAAACTACCCGCCACGCAGGGTCCCGGATCCGGATAACGGACCGCGGTTAGACATCAAGAGTGCGAAGGGTGGTATCTCAAGGGAGGCTCCACCGGAACTAGCGTTCTGGTTTCGATGCCTACCACCTATCCTGCACATCACAATCCTGATGCCAGTGCGAAGCTGTAGTAAAGGTGCACGGGGTCTTTCCGTCTAACCGCGGGAAGCCTGCATCTTGACAGGCAATTCAATTTCGCTGAGTCGATGTTGGAGACAGCGGGGAAGTCGTTACGCCATTCGTGCAGGTCGGAACTTACCCGACAAGGAATTTCGCTACCTTAGGACCGTTATAGTTACGGCCGCCGTTTACCTGGGCTTCAATTCGGAGCTCTCACTCCTCCTTTTAACCTTCAGGCACCGGGCAGGCGTCAGACCCTATACGTCGTCTTGCGACTTCGCAGAGCCCTGTGTTTTTAATAAACAGTCGCCACCCCCTGGTTTGTGCCCCCGGATCCAAGTTGCCTTGAACCCGGGCCTCCTTCTCGCGAACTTACGGAGGTATTTTGCCGAGTTCCTTCAACATCGTTCTCTCAAGCGCCTTGGTATTCTCTACCAGTCCACCTGTGTCGGTTTAGGGTACGGTCTGATGGAGGGCTATTTCCAGGGACTGCTCAGCAGCCCAACCAATCCGATAAGGCTGAACTACAGTCGCAATCCGTCACATCCTCCTGGCCCAGGAATATTAACCTGGTTCCCATCACCTACGCCTTTCGGCCTCGGCTTAGGGGCCGGCTTACCCTGCTCAGATTAGCTTTAAGCAGGAACCCTTGGACTTTCGGCGAGAGTGTCTCTCACACTCTTTGTCGCTACTCATGTCATCATTCTCGCTAGTGATCTCTCCACCGGATGGCTCACGCCCCGGCTTCATCGAAAGCCTCTTGTCTCCAATCTTCCCGAAGGAAGTAAGGAGACATGAGACTATGTCACACTACGCTCTGCTACCATGCACTATGTGCATCCTCGGCTTCGGCTCATGGCTTGAGCCCCGTTACATCTTCGCCGCAGGACAACTTATTTAGACCAGTGAGCTGTTACGCTATCTTTAAAGGATGGCTGCTTCTAAGCCAACCTCCTGGTTGTTTTGGTCGTCCCACCTGCTTTCCCACTTAGCCATGAATTGGGGGCCTTAGCCGGAGGTCAGGGTTGTTTCCCTCTCCACTACGGACGTTAGCATCCGCAGTGTGTCTGCCATCTAGTACTCCCGGGTATTCGGAGTTTGGTTAGGATCAGTAAGCCTGTGGGGCCCCATTACCCATCCAGTGCTCTACCCCCCGGGGTATTCGGATGACGCTCTACCTAAATAGATTTCGCAGAGAACCAGCTATCTCCGAGTTTGATTGGCCTTTCACCCCTAGGCACAGCTCATCCCGATCTTTTTCAACAGATGTGGGTTCGGTCCTCCAGTGCGTGTTACCGCACCTTCAACCTGGCCATGCCTAGATCACTCGGTTTCGGGTCTGATCCCACGAACTCATTCGCCCTATTAAGACTCGCTTTCGCTGCGCCTTCGCCTAGCGGCTTAAGCTTGCTCGTGAGACCAAGTCGATGACCCATTATACAAAAGGTACGCTGTCAGCCCTCAAGGGGCCTCCAACTGATTGTAGGCGTTCGGTTTCAGGTACTGTTTCACTCCCCTCGTCGGGGTGCTTTTCACCTTTCCCTCACGGTACTGGTTCACTATCGGTCAGTAAGGAGTACTTAGCCTTCGAAGGTGGTCCTCCGATCTTCAGACAGAATTTCACGTGTTCCGCCCTACTTAATACGTCCATCAAAGCTTCCTGTACGGGGCTATCACCCGCTATGGCTGCGCTTCCCAACGCATTCCAGTCACTTCTCTGGCTCGGCTGGTCCCCGTTCGCTCGCCGCTACTAAGGGAGTATCAATTGATGTCCTTTCCTCCGGGTACTTAGATGTTTCAGTTCCCCGGGTTTGCTCTTAAAACCCTATGTATTCAGGTTTTAAGTACCTGGTTCAGCAAGATATTGGCTACCGTGGTAACAATATCGAACTGTCAGGTGGGTTCCCCCATTCGGAAATTCATGGATCAAAGCCTATTCTCGGCTCCCCATGACTTATCGCAGAGTATCACGTCCTTCATCGCCTCTTACTGCCAAGGCATTCACCAAACGCCCTTCTCGCGCTTGATCTGGTCCAGAAAGAGACAGTCTTTGACAACTGTCGGATCCGGAAGCTGGTTCACAACCGGATCATCTGTCTCTGAACCAAAAAGCATACTTTCCCGCTCTTTCATCCTTATGCCTGTGATGTCGGTCGCAGGCGGACGAAAGAACAATGCATGATCGGGTAGATCATGCGGGTTAGTGTACTTGACTTGGACAACTCCGTCGTTTCGAACCGGCATACCAGAAGGCGTCTGAGGAAACATGACGTATCTTCCGGCTTGCCTCACCCCGAAGGGATCGGCACCAATCCGAGATCATCCCCACACTCGGGGCGATCAACGGTGTTGTTGATTTTTCTCTCTATACGATGTCAAAACTGCGTCCGATTGGACGGATAAGAACCACTTGCGGTGCTTATCGATCTAATCGGGGAATGGTGGGTCGAGGAGGACTTGAACCTCCGACCTCACGCTTATCAGGCGTGCGCTCTAACCACCTGAGCTACCGACCCATTCTAAATGGGGCCGATTGCAAAGTGGTGGAGCCTAGGAGGATCGAACTCCTGACCTCCTGAATGCAAATCAGGCGCTCTCCCAGCTGAGCTAAGGCCCCTTGCTGAACCTCAGGGGTCTGAGGCTCGACTGTCTGAAGAGATATGAGGACGGCTCGGTCCTGATGTTGACCGGCTTTGTTTGCCGATCTTCTGCTAAGTGATGCACGAGATTAGCAAGCTAATCTGACTAGCATCATCCTTAGAAAGGAGGTGATCCAGCCGCAGGTTCCCCTACGGCTACCTTGTTACGACTTCACCCCAGTCGCTGAGCTCACCGTGGTCCGCTGCCTCAAAAGTTAGCGCACGGCCTTCGGGTAAACCCAACTCCCATGGTGTGACGGGCGGTGTGTACAAGGCCCGGGAACGTATTCACCGCGTCATGCTGTTACGCGATTACTAGCGATTCCGACTTCATGGGGTCGAGTTGCAGACCCCAATCCGAACTGAGACATCTTTTGGGGATTAACCCATTGTTGATGCCATTGTAGCACGTGTGTAGCCCAACCCGTAAGGGCCATGAGGACTTGACGTCATCCACACCTTCCTCCCGCTTATCACGGGCAGTTTCCCTAGAGTGCCCAGCCGAACTGCTGGCAACTAAGGATGTGGGTTGCGCTCGTTGCCGGACTTAACCGAACATCTCACGACACGAGCTGACGACAGCCATGCAGCACCTGTCACTCGGTCACCGAAGTGAAAACCAGATCTCTCTGGCGGTCCGAGGATGTCAAGGGTTGGTAAGGTTCTGCGCGTTGCTTCGAATTAAACCACATGCTCCACCGCTTGTGCGGGCCCCCGTCAATTCCTTTGAGTTTTAATCTTGCGACCGTACTCCCCAGGCGGAATGCTTAATCCGTTAGGTGTGTCACCGAATAGCATGCTACCCGACGACTGGCATTCATCGTTTACGGTGTGGACTACCAGGGTATCTAATCCTGTTTGCTCCCCACACTTTCGCACCTCAGCGTCAGTATCGAGCCAGTGAGCCGCCTTCGCCACTGGTGTTCCTCCGAATATCTACGAATTTCACCTCTACACTCGGAATTCCACTCACCTCTCTCGAACTCTAGACCGATAGTTTTGGAGGCAGTTCCGGGGTTGAGCCCCGGGATTTCACCCCCAACTTTCCGATCCGCCTACGTGCGCTTTACGCCCAGTAATTCCGAACAACGCTAACCCCCTCCGTATTACCGCGGCTGCTGGCACGGAGTTAGCCGGGGTTTCTTTACCAGGTACTGTCATTATCATCCCTGGCGAAAGAGCTTTACGACCCTAGGGCCTTCATCACTCACGCGGCATGGCTGGATCAGGCTTGCGCCCATTGTCCAAGATTCCCCACTGCTGCCTCCCGTAGGAGTCTGGGCCGTGTCTCAGTCCCAGTGTTGCTGATCATCCTCTAAAACCAGCTATAGATCGTAGACTTGGTAGGCCGTTACCCCACCAACTATCTAATCTAACGCGGGCCGATCCTTCTCCGATAAATCTTTCCCCCGAAGGGCGTATAAGGTATTACTCACCGTTTCCAGTGGCTATTCCTTAGAGAAGGGCACGTTCCCACGCGTTACTAACCCGTCCGCCGCTCACTCCGAAGAGTGCGCTCGACTTGCATGTGTTAAGCCTGCCGCCAGCGTTCGTTCTGAGCCAGGATCAAACTCTCAAGTTGAAATGCGATTGCTCGCATATCCTTGACGTTCGAACCTCTGCACATCTTCATCAGGAGGCTAATCCTGATGAAAGTCTCTGTTTGTGTGCTTGGTTTCAAAAGAAACCGAAGCCGTACAAACAGTGAAGCTGACACCTTATCATCGCTCTACCGCTTCGCTACTTGAGAGCAACATCATCGGCTTTGCTAAAGGCGCGATATACAGACGTTGATCCATCGAAATGAACCAAACCGCCCACATATCTCTTCAGTTATCTATCAATGTCAAAGAGCAACACCCAGCGGCCAAAACAAACAGATGCGCCAATCTCTCAGCGCGCCCGCCTGCCTCATCCTCAAAGATGCCTCAGTCTCTCCTGAGCGTCTCAACCGTCTTTCCGATCCGTCATCAGCGTCTCCGCCGCGCCCCGTAGCGCCTCAGCGCCGCCGGTGAAGGGGGTTCTAGTCC
>NZ_JAXGFR010000052.1:0-5668 GCF_041008775.1 Pseudophaeobacter sp. C1-32P7
TCCGCATCGCTCGATTGAAGAAATGTCGCGTGGCTCGGTCGCGGGTAACTTTGTCTGTCATCAAGGCACTCCGCATTTCGCTGTCCCTCTGGAACATACGAACCATCCCCTGCAAAAAGGTGCGTTCCCACGTGCCGTAAACAACATCCGCCGGGTTGTTCCGCATCATGTCTAGCATCTCGTCGCTCATAACCTCTTCTTTGACGCGTTCAAGTCGTACAACATCCTCCTCCGATAGATTTCCCCCGTGCCGCTCGTTGAAAAGCGCAACTATCTCAGACAGTGATCGCTCTTCCTCCTCCGTGTAGCGGTTCGCACCGAACTCGGTGATGGCAGCAAGTTTGGTCGTGTCACCAGCCTGAAGGGACGCAAACCCCTCTTCGCCTTTCTGCACCCGAAATGCCGAGAGCTGTAGCATGTCCTCCGAGATCTGGATGTCGGCAGGTACTTCCCTCGAGGGCAGCAAGCGGGCCAACCAGGACACGTAGGTGAAGAGCTTTTCCAGCCAAGGATCACCGAGGGAGACGATCTGCGCGACAAAGGAGTAGAACCGCATGTAGCTTCTAATGAGCTGCCGGAACTCCTCCTGCTGGGCCTCGTCGTCGTCAATCTCGAAGCGGCCAACAGCCTCCTTCACCAGCCCTTCCAGGCGGATGCGGTCCTGGCTGCTGAGATTTCCCGTAAAGAAGACATCGGCAAACCTCTCGACCTCATCCCGTATGACATACGGCGAACTCGAGATCCTGCTTTCGAGATCATAGATCTGATTGAGGTCCGTTCGTTCCTCCAGCTCTGTAGCTTCGAAGAACGGGGCGAAGGCTTCCCGGATCTCCTCCACTGTGTTCTGGAAATCGAGAACGAAGGTCCGCTGCTTTCCTGGGAAGGTCCGGTTCAGCCGTGCCAGCGTTTGTACCGCCTGAAGCCCTGCCAGCTTCCGATCAACATACATCGCTACCAGCTTCGGCTGATCGAAACCGGTTTGGTACTTCTCGGCGACCACCAAGACCTGATACTCATCCGTATCGAAGCGTTGTGGCAGCTCTGTCTCGGGGAAGCCGTTGGCCGCAGCCTCGGTCCAGTCCGTGTCGTCAATGCGCAGATCACCTGAGAACGCCACCAGGGCTTTCAGGTCGGAGTATCCCTTATCCTCAATGTAGGCCTTGATCTGCTGCCAGTATCGGAAGGCGTGTTCACGGCTTTGCGTCACCACCATCGCCTTCGCTTGTCCGCCGAGTTCGCTCCGTACATGACGGCGGAAATGCTCGACAATGATCTCGACCTTCTGGCCAATCGCATAAGGATGAAGCGAGGCATACCGGGCGACAGTTCGTTGCGCGTTCCTTCCCTTGAACGCGGGATCCTCTTCGATGGCCTTCTCGAGCTTATAGTAGGCTGAGTAGGTCATGTAGTTCTGGAGGACGTCCAGAATGAACTTCTCCTCGATAGCCTGACGCATCGAGTAGAGGTGGAACGGGTGCGGGTTGCCATCCTCGCCCATGCGTCCGAACCGCTCTAGCGTGACGTTCCGAGGGGTGGCGGTAAACGCCAGGAATGAGATATTCCTCTGCGGCCCTCTTGCGGCCTGATGGGCCAGGATCATGTCCTCGATATCCTCGGAGGATGTCTTCTCACGGGTCAGGGCATCGCTCATGGCTTGGGCTGCCTTGCCCGATTGGGAGGAATGCGCCTCGTCGATGATCACGGCGAAGTTCTTGGAGGACTGCCCTGATATCGTCGCCAGATGCTCCGTGCCGAACTTCTGGATGGTAGTGATGATGATCCGCTTGCCCTGCTCGATGGCCTGTTTCAGATCACGGGAGGTGCCGTCGATCTTCTTCACCACGCCTTCGGTCTGTGCAAAGCCGCTGATCGTGTTCTGTAGCTGCCGATCCAGAACCAGACGGTCGGTCACGATGATCGCCGTATCGAACAGGGGGCGGTCGGCCTCGTCATGCAGGTTGATGATCTGATGGGCGGTCCAGGCGATGGTATTGGATTTGCCCGACCCTGCGCTGTGCTGGATCAGGTAGTTCTGCCCAGCGCCATTCGCCCGTGCATCTGCCAGGACACGCCGTACCGCGTCGAGCTGCTGGAAGCGGGGGAAGATCAACACCTCCTTGCCGCCGGATCGCTCCAGATGAATGAACCGCCCGATCAGATCCAACAGAACCTCACGGGAGAACACGGCTCTTGCCCCCGGCAGATCCTTGTAGAGGTAGGAGACCCGGTTCTCCCCCGGCACATCCGGGTTGCCAGCCCCGCCATCCCGTCCCCGGTTGAAAGGCAGGAACCGCGTCTTGCCGTTCATCAGCCGTGTGGTCATCGACACGTTGTCCGGGTCCACAGCGAAATGCACGATGGCACCGCGTTTGAAGGTCAACAGAGGCTCACCACCGGGGGAGCGGTCCTTGCGATACTGCGCCTCGGCGTGTTTGAAGGTTTGCCCAGTCAGCGGGTTCTTGACCTCCATCGTGGTCACGGGGATGCCGTTCACGAAGGTCACGATGTCGATGGCATTGGCGTTCTTCTTGGAGTACCGCACCTGCCGCATGACCGACAAGGTATTGGCCTCGAACAGCCGTGTCAGATCCGGGTTCAGGTTTGAGGCGGGCTTGAAGTAGCACAGGGAGAAGTTGATGTTCGGAACCAGCTTGATCCCCTGGCGCAGAACCTGGTGGGTGGGCTGTTCCTTCAGGGCCTTTTCCAGCCGCTTCAGAACCTCTGTCTCGGCCTGTGTGCTGTAATGATCCTCTAAGGTCTGCCACGCTTCTGGCTGGGTTTCACGTAGGAACCGGAACAGCAGCTCCCGGTCGAGGGCATAGCCCACATCGTAGTCCGTGGCAGGGTCCCGTTCGAGATAGCCCAGATCCGAGGTCAGGCAGCCCACGATATGAGCCTCGAAAACCTTTTCCTGGTGAACGTCCTTAGTGGTGTGCTGTCCGGTCGTCATGGCGGGTCCTGCAAAATACTATTTCAATAGGTGGGTCAAAATCTCTTCGGCATCGGCTTGGGTTTTTACGCCCAGACGGATGAGGTCGTGGCCACGGAAATCTGCATAGCCGCGCAGTTCATCGATTTGGCGGGTCATGCCTCCAGCTCCTCCTGAATGGCGTCGAGCCGCCGGTCCACGGTGCCAGATTTGCCGTAGGTCTGCACATCGATCTGCCCCGTGACAGCGGCGGTGATCAGGGCGGAGCGGTACTCTTTAAGCAACGCCGATGCCTGTTCGTTTTTCGAAAGCAGCACGTTTTCGCGTTCTGTGCGGTCTCGGAGTTCCGCAAGGATTGCAACTTGCTCATCACGCGGTGGAACAGGCAGCCGCATGTCCAAGAATGCGTCGGGGTAGATACGCAGCCGCGAAGAATGAATACCTTTACTGCGCCGGGTCACCTCTGCGACGAACGGTTTGGAGCGAAGCGTAAGGTCAAGATAATCCGGCTCGAATGCCTCGGATGTGGGGCGATAGACGCCATAGGAAGGACTGATGATGCCGTGATGGGAACTGACGCCCATCGCCCCCATCCAACCCCACATTGTGTTAATCACAATGTCGCCAGGGTGAACAATCTTGTATCCCTCGTTGCTCTCAGCGAGGAACATGTTCACTTCTTTTTCGGCGCGTGTCGTCACGCCAGTAATGTGTGAGACGGTCAAGAGTTCTTCCGTCCCATCGACGCTCTTATCGATCCGTTCGCGGAAGTGGACTTTCGCCCTTTCACTTTTCCAGTGGTTTGGTCGGCTATCGGTCCAGTCATGGCGCGGCGTATCCAATTCCTCGGAACCTTCGCCACAAATCATTTTCGCTATCAGTGAGTCTCGTGCCTCGGCAACAAGGGCGGCGAACTTTTCCCGTTTCTCGATCAGCAGGTCAATTCTTGCGGTCTCGCGGTCCAGGAAATCGGCAATCTGGCGTTGGGTCTCGAGGTCGGGGAGCAGCACAGGGATATTGCGCAACGCCTCGTGTTCCAGATCCCATTGGTTGACCCTTACACCTTTTGAAATCCTGCCATACAGGCCGATGTATGGTTCGCTTCTTAGTAGGTAGTGGAGGAACTGATCACACTCATCGCTTTGAGGCGTGTAGACGTAATACGCAGGACTGACGATACCACGGTAACGAGAGATTGCTATCGATCCCTGCCATGCTTTCATTTTATTGGTGACCAAAGCCCCTTCCGTCACCAATTGATATCCGGACAGGTCTTCAGACGGCTTGTTGTGGTTATCGTCGCGTGACGACTTCGGAATCACTCCATAATCACGGTAGACCGACAATAGCTCTTCATCAGGAAATCCCGTCAACTTCTCGCGGCGGAATAATGACCAGAACGGCACGGTTTTCCATCCTGCTGGAGTACCTGATGCAACGATATCCCTGATCGGTATCACTCAACCACCTCCTGCAACAAGCCTGCGATCTCGGCTTCCAGAGCCTTCAGCTCGGCGTCGATCTCTGCCAGTGGGCGGGGCGGGACATACTGGTAGAAATAGCGGTTGAAGTTGATTTCATACCCCACACGACCCACTCCGCCATCCTGTGCGTCGGTGTGGCTCTGATCCACCCAAGCATCGGGGACGAAGGGCAGAACCTCACGCTGCACGTAGTCCCGCCAGTCCTCCGCCAGCGGGACTAGCTCGTGATCGCGCAGATCGCTGTCGGCTCCGGGCTTGCCATCCTTGCCAGTGCAGGTCTTGGCGTCCTCGTCCCGCTCCGACAGGGCCGACAGGATCGCCTTTTTCACCGGAGCGGGCAGTTTGATCCCGGCAGCCTTCAGCGCCGCAGTCAGGTCCTTGTCGAACTCGGCACGGTCCAGCCACCGTTTGCCCGCAGGCAGGCTCTGCCGCAGGGTGGTCAGGATCCCGGCCTGTTCAGCCTCGTCCAGCTTGGCGAAGGGCTTTACCTCTCGCAGCGCCTCCAGGGCGTCCTCGGTCACCTCGAAGGCCAGTTTCAGGGGGCGTTCGACACGGATTTCCCGATAGCCGAAATCGGTGGTCTTGAAGATCTTGGAGTATTCGCCCCAGCCAGCCTCTCCGTTCAGCATCTCGGCATAGATCCGGGTGATCTCGTCACAGGCCTCTGGCGGGATCTCGCGGCGTTTGGAGCCAAGGGATTTGCGCATGGACTTCCAGAACCGGTCGCTGCTGGCGTCGATCAGCTGGACCTTGCCCTGGCGATCCCGTGTCTTGCGGTTGGTCAGAAGCCAGACATAGGTCTGAATGCCGGTGTTGTAGAAAAGGTCCGTGGGCAGGGCGATGATCGCCTCGACCCAGTCGTTCTCCAGCATCCATCGGCGGATCTCGCTTTCGCCCGACCCGGCACCGCCGGTGAAGAGAGGGGAGCCGTTCATGACGATGCCGATACGGGTGCCTTGTTCGTCATCGCGCATCTTGGAGATCATGTGCTGAAGGAACAGGAGCTGCCCGTCCGACACGCGCGGTAGGGGAATATCCCTCTGACGCCGTTAGGCTTGATGAAAATGCGTCCCGACTTGGCTTCTTCTAAGGCCACTGCCGAGAAGCTCCTGCAGAGGAGCTGTATCGGAGACGTAGATTTTCTGCGAGCAGGGCCTGAGCTAATCGCAACGGGGGCGGTTGTGCTTTCCTTTAAAGCCGAGAATGCTGGTCGGAGACGGACGCACCGGCATCTGTTCCTTTTGGGCAATCACTC
>NZ_JAXGFR010000053.1:0-5464 GCF_041008775.1 Pseudophaeobacter sp. C1-32P7
CCGCCGCTCAGCCCAGATCGCCTCAGGCCCCTTCGGAAAAATGATCTTCGCGATGCCGCATGAGTTCCCGGTTCGTTCGCACGAGCCGGACAATAATGTCACTTTTATGCAGTGACCCCTGCCCGGTGTTGATCGCTTCGAGATAGGTCAGGGCCTCGGCCCCGCGCAGCTCGCCGACGATGATCCGGTCAGGTCGCATACGGAGCGAGGCCTGCAGGAGGGCGTTGGCGCTGCGTTGCGAGCCGGCACTGCGGTCGGCCAGGAGGGCGACGGTGTTCGGCTGGCCGGGGAACAGCTCGAAGGCGTCCTCGATGGTGATCAGTCGCTCGTGCTCATTGGCGTGCGTCAGAAGATGGCGGGCGAAGGTGGTCTTGCCGGTCGAAGTGCCGCCGCTGATCAGGACGTTGAGGCGTGCCTCGACCAGGGTTTGCAGCGCGGCCTCAAGATTCTCTTCGGCAAGACTGGCGATGTTTTTCATCTTCTCGGCGCGGAGCGCATCGAGCGAAACGGCTTTGCCGAAGAGATAAGCGGGGGCGTAATCCCGGACACTGCCGGAGGCGAAGAGGCGGATCGTGATCGAGGCACCGCGATCGATAGCAGGCGGAACGGCGACCTGGACCCGAAGCGGACGACCTGCATATTCCACCTTGCCGGAGACGAGCGGGTTCTTTTCAGAGACGCGGGCCTTGGCGTCGCCGACGATGGTCTGGGCCATGTTGAGGGCGGTGGTGCGATCCACGGTCTGACCTTCGTGGCGCATGGTGGCGTCGCCTGCGACCTCGAGCCAGACCTTGCCGTCCGGGTTGATCGCGATCTCGACCACGTCGTCACGCCTTAGAAGGTCGCGGAACGGGTCGAGATAGCGCTCGAGGTAGGAGGCCGGAGACGCCTGATCCATCAGTAAATCACCACATCCCGGTCCACGAGCACGGTCACCGAGGCCCCCTGATCGACATAAATCGTCGGGGCGATAGAGACCTGATCGGCGATGACCGATCCAACGGCGTCCTGAAGGTCGCTACCGACACCGCCCAGGACGATGCTGGTGGTTTCATTGTTGGCGCTCTCGGCCGCCACGGCCGGTGCCGCCCCGATCACGGAGATCAGCGCCGCCCCGCCGAAGCGCTCGGCGAACTTGGTGTCGACGAGACCGGTGAGGCCCGAGCGGCCGAGTTGATCGCCGCCCACGGCGGCGATCTCCATCGAGGTGCCGTCCGGTGTCAAAATGCGGGTCCAGAGAATGAGGATGCGTTTCTGATGCATCTCGATGCCGGAGCGGTATTGGCCAAAAAGGCGGGAGCCCCGGGGGATCAGGATCCGGTCCCCGGAAAACGCCGGGACCGGCTCGGAGACGACTGCGACCACGGAGCCCGGCAGATCGCTGTTGATGGCGGTCTGAAGCGCCGCCTGGATGACGGACCCTTGGGTCAGCGTGCGTTCAGGATGGGTGAGGCGCGCGGCCTCTTGCACTTCGAGCGGTCGCGCACTCTGTAGGAACTGTTCATTGCCCGAGAGGACCGGCCCGCCAGTGCCGGCGGCAGCAGGATCAGCCACCGCCGCGCCACTTTGGCCGCCGCGCGGACCGTCGGTATAGACCACTGCGGGGGATTTGATCTGCGCAGTCAGAAGCTCCTCAGCAACCCGTTCGGCTTCGCGCTGGCGCTGTTCTTCTTCCTGACGCCGGCGCTCTTCGAGAAGGCGCTGGTCGGCGATCAGCCCTTCGCGGTCGAGCTCGGCCTCGAGCCCCTCGCGCTGCGCCCGCTCGGCGTCGAGCATGGCCTGAAGCCCTTCGATGCGGGTCTCGGTCTGGCGCTGCAGGTTGGCAAGCTCGGCCTCTTTCTCCGCGATAAGCGCTTCCAATGCTGTTTTCTGTTCGTCGAAGGCCTCGCGCAGATCCGCGACGGCGGACTGGATTTCCGAGTTGCGCGCGGCCTGGCTGGCGGCGAGGGCCTCGCGGAGCTTGGCGATCTCGGCCAGCACTTCGGCGCTCGGCTCGGGGGCAGGGGCCGTGGGCACGTCGAGCGCCTCCTCGACGGCGATCAATGCGTCATTGACCCGCTGCTCTGTTTCGTCGGGTGGAAACTCCAGCCGCCCGCCGGTGCCGGTGCGACGGTCCTGGAAGGTCTCGACATCGGAGGTCTCGAGCGCGCTATCGCCCTCTTGCAGGCCGGTCGCCAGGAAATACGCCACCCCGGCGCCGCCAAGGGCGAGGGCAGCAGCGAGTGCGCCGACCCCGAGGCTGTTGCCCCGCCGTTTGGATTTGTCGCGCTGGCTGAATTGATCGAGGCGGTTTTGAAGATCTGGAGGGGTTTGATCGGCCATGGTCAGTTGCTCACGTAGATCGCGCTTTCGTCGCGCCAGGCGCAGATCGCCTCATCGCCGATACGCAGCGTCCAGTAGGTGTTGACCCCGAGCACGCGGACCGTGTTGCCTTGCTGGGTCCAGTTCACCGTGCGCTCACGGCCTTGATCGTCGGCCTTGAAGAGGGCGGGCTGGCGACCGTTCTCCGGGAAGACGAAATACGTATAGCGCCCGTCGTCATAGATGTGGCTGGGGCGGAAATCCCCTTCGCCCGAGACACGGTAGTTGTAGTTGCGGGGAGCCTCGAAGCCCTTGGGTTGGGTGGCACTTGCCGCGCGACGTTCCTCGTCGGGGTAGCGGAAGCGCACCTCGAAGAACATGCCGGTGCGGTTCGGGATCGAGCCTTCGCGCAGGTGGAAGGAATAGGTGCGTCGGTTGGTGATCACCGTCATATTGGTCGAGGCATTGGCCACATGCGGTTTGATCGTGAGCACATTGCCGAGCTCGGGAATCGGATCGACCTGGAAGCTCTCGGTGTCGCCGACGATCACGGCCTCAAACCGCTCCCCCGCCCCGAAATGAATCGTGGTCGAATGCCTGAGATCGGTTTCGATGCGGTAGACCTGGTTCTCGTTATAGACGGCGGTGCGGATGCGGATATCGAGCGGGCCGCCTTGTGGCGTGGCCTCGGCGAGGGCTGCAACAGGAAGAGCAAGCGCTAGGAGAAATGTGGTGAGGAGCGCAGGCAGGGATTTCATCGTGGTCAGTTCTCCAGGGTCTCGGCGTCGACGCGGTAGGAGGTCACCACGAAGCCCAAGGGGTTGGCCCAGACATCCTGAAGGCGCTGGCGGGTTTCGGGTTGGAAGTCGTAACCGACGGTGGCGACGTAGGACCGGGTCACGGTGCGGGTGTCGCGGGGGCGGCGCAGCGTCCGAGTGAAGCGGACCTGGGCTACGCCGCGCTCGATCTGGTTTACCGACTTGATGACCACCTCGATCTTGGCGTCGCGGCCGTAAACGGTGATCGGGTAATCTTCGTTGGTCGAGGACCAGAGATCGCGCAGCGTGCGGGCGGCATCGCCATCTGAGCGGTCCAGCACCGAGTTGATGCGTTGCTCGCCATCGGTCAGGTCATAGGTCTCTCGGTCATCCACATAGGCCACAAGATTGGCCTGGATGATCGCGTCGCTCTCGGAAAGCGTCAGGGCCTGGACAGCGGCGACCCGATCCATCTCGCCGGTCTCCTTGTCGACCACGACCACGAAGGTCTCGGTCGTCTTAAGCGGAAACAGGCTCGCGCCCGCGACCATACCGGCCACGCCGACCAGCACGCCTGCGGCCGCGACAAACCAGGCGAAGCGCTCGCGCCGTCTTGGCCCGTAGATGAAATCTGCCTCAAAAGCGTCGCGGTCACTTGCTGCGGAACTGGTTACAGTCTTCTTCAAAGTCGTCGTCTTTCACATCAGGGTTTGCGGAAGGCCTTGGCGGCGGAGAGAAGCGCGCCGGGGCTTTGCCGGATCATCTCACCGGTTTTGACCACGCCCGCATTGGCCATCTGGTTCAGCTCCTGCGGAGACTTGCCGGTGACGAGGCGGGAGGTCGCGCCGGTGCCATACTGGCGCGTGTTCACGAAGCCCTGCCGCGCGAGCCCGGTCAGTCCCACGGCATTCGAGGCAATGCCGACGACGCCGGTAAGGTTGGAGGCGATATAGGGGACCGAGGCCATGATCCCGGCGCTGAGGATCAGGATGACGAGGAAGGGCAAGATCAGGCTGACGGTCTCGACATCGTTTGGGTCGGCAGAGGCGTCCCCGATGGCCTCGGCGATGGCGACGATGATGCCCGCGGCGCCTGCTGCGGCGACGGGCATGAGCGCATAGCCGATGGTGGCGCGGGTCCAGGCCTCGAAGAGGGACTGGGTGGGCTTGAAGAGCGAGGTCACGATCATGAAGGGGGCAATCACGATCATCAGCGCGAAGACGATGCGGGCGAAGGCGATGATCCCGGCGGTGACGGCGGCGAAAACGGCGGAAAGAACAAAGAAGATCGCACCCAGGACCGCGCCGAAGACCCACCCTGCGCGGTCGCCGATCGTGTCGCCATAAGCGGTGATGCGTGCGACCATATTGTCGAGGCTCTCATAGACCCCGGCCTCGTCGCCCGACCCGGTGAGCGCAAGGATCGAGGCCCCAACGGAGTCGGGCACCCGGGTGACGATGTCATAGATGACGCTGAAATTGTCCCAGCTCTGTGCGAATATCCCCACGAGCGCGATCTTCATTCCGAAGGCAAAGCCGGTGCCGAAGGGCAGGGGGCGGAGTTGCATCACCGCGTTGATCCCGAGGAGCACGACAAGGAGCGCGGCCCCGGCGGAGATCACATCGCCGACAGCACCTGCCGAGGAGACAAAGCCGTCCTGCGCCACGGTGTTCACCGCGGCGTCGACCTGGCCAAGGATGTCGCGAATGACCCCCATTTACTCCGCACAGGCCTCCACAACTTGCGCCTCGAGCGCGTCCGCCTTGGCGTAGAGCTCAAGCACGTTGAAGGGCAGACGCGGGTTGTCCGAGGTCTGGAACCGGGGCAGGGCTGTGAGTGCCTGATCCCAGGTGAACTGGTCGAGCAGGCAGGTGCAGCTCTCCGAGGCGAGCGCTGCTTCGGCGATCAGGATACGCAGAATCGCGCGGTAGCCGTTGCGCAGGTAAGCGGTCTCGGCCAGATCGGCAGGCGGTTTCAGAACACGGCATGCGTCGGCCTCGTCCCGCGCGATGGCCATCGAACTGAAGGGTGTGTCGCCGGACGGGTTCGTGCTCGGGGTCTGGGCCAGCACGGCACAGGGCAGGGCAGCCAAGACAAGTGCTGCGAGACCAAGTGTCCGAATAGGTGCCAAGTTGTGGGTCATGGACATTCTCATGGATCCACCGCCATCGAGCGGAACTTGCGTTCATCTGCGAGGGTCGCGGCATCGACAACGCCAAGCTGGCCGGCACTGACGCCTTGCGCCGCTTCCAGTCGCCAGATCTGGGTCAGGATGATGCCAAGTTCGGCGGTGACGCGGGTGTTGAGATCGACGGCGGCCTTCAGCCCGTCCTGATCGTCGATGAGCCCGACCATGGTCTCCAGCCGCTCAAGGCTTTGCCCCGCCTCTTCATGGCTTTCCTGCG
>NZ_JAXGFR010000054.1:0-5291 GCF_041008775.1 Pseudophaeobacter sp. C1-32P7
CCAGAGATTTGAGAAACGAATTTGTAGCGCACATTGCGAAACGCACTCCCCATCATGAGATGGAGATCACATCGCAGCCGAAGCCATTAGCAGCAATGTGGGGTTGAGACGGCGCTTACAATTATTGGAGTTTGCCAAACTGAAGGTCGTCAGAATGGCCGAGTAGGTTCATCAAGATGTTGGAAATGCCCTACCGGTAACCGGCAGAAAAGTATGCAAATGCACTGTCAAAGCGCTACTTGCTGATACCTATACGCGCGGCAACATCTCAGAGAGGGAAAGGTACTCAGAAACGCGGAGGAGGCGATTTGACCTCCAGCACACGACTCTCACTCAATTGTAATTCCGCGACCTTTGGGGCCCCCGAAGTTGGCTCCGGCCGTGGCGCACAAAGCGTCGATATCGTTGTGGCCGCAATCAAACAGTGAGTCATCGACCCAAAGCAACTGGAGTGGTGGTGCTCATTCCGATCATTGACCATTGAAGTGTGCGCTGAACCCGCTTCTGCACAAACCTTGCTGCTTGTCAGAGGCCCGGTCTCAACGGCAACAGACGCGGTTGGAAAAACGGACAGTACAAAGAGAGCGAGCGACGAAGCGCCAAGTATCTTGGTTATCATTCCGAACTGCATCGATCTCTTTCTACAGGGCTTCACGCAAGGCTTATAGATGGCACTTGTCGGTGTAAACCTTACAAATTGATACATTTCAAACCGGCCTAGTGGTATTGATTTAGTTGGAGTTTTTAGCTTTATCGGCACCAGGCAGTCACCTTTCACAACTGAGTAAACCATGGGATTTTGAAGGTAGAAACGACAAAGGTCTTCCTCACTGTCATCGTCAAAAAGACCGTTCGGTCAGACCCGGTAGCCAGAGTGAGTTCCCTCGGTGGTTTGCAGCCAAAACCCCAAACTTGCCTGTTTTGAAATTAAGAAAGCCTCGACTCTAACAACCGATCTTATGCCTCACAAAGGAGCAAATGAAACATGAAGATTCTCTCACTCGCGGCCGCTTTGGCAGTTGCTGCAACAACGTCATTTGCTGGCGGCGATCATGATATGTCGATGGGCACCGTCACGAACCTGGACCGCAAGTCGAATGTGGTGACGATCAACCACGGCCCGCTCAAAAACATCAACATGCCCGCGATGGAAATGGGTTACGCGGTTGCCAAGCCTTCGATGCTGAAAGGCCTTCGCAAAGGCTCCCAGATCCATTTTGTCGTCGAGCAAGTCAATGGCCAGTACATTGTAACAGAGATTATGAAGTAGAAAACGTCATGTTGAGACTCCAGGGCCGTTACTCTGCTGGCCTTTTTGAGGACATACAATGAGTGCGCCCCTGGAAATCGACGCGTTTACACTTTCCGGTCTTTCCGGCTGGACGCATCATATTGCAGACACATTGGGATTTCACATCAGTGAAAACCCGCCTCACTGGCTACATATGGCGCTGCACTTTATTCTAGTCGTTGCTCCACTGGTTGCTCTATTTGGTTTCCTGGTATTTTTAGCTCAGATTATCAAAAAAGCGGCTCGGAACAGTCTGTTTTCCAATGAAGATCGCGCTGAGCTTGTGCTTGTTCGCAATTTGATAGGATTGCGCTGGCACGAACAGGTTACCGTGATCTTCCTTGGTGTGTTGGCACAGCCAATTCTATATGCGACCCTCGAATTGCCGAAACGCATTGTCAATGGTGCTATCGAATCAAGTCATTTTCCCATCGAGATTCTTAGCGGTCAGTATACGCAACTAGAGTACCTCGGGATCTTGTCAGGCCTATATCTTATTACACTGATTGCGAGTGGAGCAATTAAATATTGCATAAATGTCAAAAAGGGGCAGATCGGAGAGCGAACACTTTTGAGGCTTCGTCTGGTGCTTTACCGGGCATGGCGCCGTGCACCGGAAGGACAGCGCAGAACCGAAGTCATCCCACTATCGACGAGCGAAATAGAGCCCATCGGAGGGTTTGCGGGAGAGGTTCTGGCAACACCTGTTTTCCAAGGCGGTACATTGATCACGGTCTTGTTGTTTATGTTCATTCAAGATCCGATATTGGGTGCAGCGGCGATGGCACTCGTCCCTGTTCAGCTGTTCATCATACCCATTTTGCAAAGGTGGGTTAACAAACGGATGAGACTCCGGATTCGTGCTGTTCGCGCATTTGGAGACATTCTTGGTGAGCAAACCGGCGATGTGTCCGGCCGATACATAACTCGCAGAACACTTTCAGCAGCTCACCGGCTAAGAAACACAAGACTCGACTTGCAGCGCGCAAAGTATTTGCAGAAAGCAATCAGCAATTTTCTAATGTCATTGACGCCCTTTCTACTCTACTCAATTGGAGGTTGGCTTGTCATTGAAGGCCGATTATCACTAGGGGCCTTGGTGGCAATAATTGCAGCCTTCAAAGATTTTTCCAGTCCTTTCAGGGAACTCATTCTCTATTACCAGAATTCTTCCGATGTCAGACTTCGATCAAGAGAGTATGAAAATTTCTTAATGAAATGTGGAAGAGTAACCCATGGGCTGAGCGTGAAGCAGTGGAGTAGTCGTCCACAATTCTCTGAAATCGAAGGAGCTTCATGATGCGCTTTGCCCGGCAAGCTTTGGTGATGGGACTAATTTGGTCGACGGTAGCTGTTCTGCCTGCACACGCGGATGGCGTCGAACAGTCCTTGGACGGTCTTCACGGCATCTACGTAAGCAAACTGTGCGTTACCAGCGGTCTTCAAGATGGCGACGCTGAGATTGAGATGGTGTTCGAGAACACTTCCGCCGAGATGGTGTTCCTAGATGGGGTCGCATCCGATGTGTCTTTGGGTGGTGAGTTATACTTCAAAGATCTCGTGGGTTCGACGATCGCGCAGAATGGATTTGGCGTGGATGAAGGGGAAGTACTTGACATCTCGACTTCCCACATCGGTGCGCGATTGACTGATCTCAAACAAGATCTCACCCCAGGCGACCATCCAACTGTTTTCTTGATTTTTAGGCACGGAACGCTGGAGGTCACGGCACATGTATTACCGCGAGGTCAATGCTGACCATGAAAGAGGCACAAAAACGTCTCAGTGGCGCAAACGGAACGTCGATTTGTTTCCGTGATCGCGAAGCTGCTGCATCTCACCCTCATCAAACAATCCCCATGGAGATATACAAATGAAAAAGACCACCCTTTTACTATCACTAGTCGCGGTTTCCGCCGCAAGTCTCGTATGGGCGCATGGCGGTGCCACGGGGATCGTAAAGGAACGCATGGACGGCATGGTGGCTATGAGCAAGGCGACAAAGGCGATTACACCGATGATGCGCGGTAACGTCGAATACAATGCTGAAGCTATCCGTGAATATGCACGCACGATCGAGGAACATGCCGGAGAAGCAATGACGAAGCTTTTTCCCGAAGGGAGCGGTGGTATGCCCTCCGAGGCGAAAGATGATGTATGGACCGACTGGGAGCACTTTGAAGTTCTTGCCATGCAACTGGAGAGCCTTGGCAAAGGTCTCGGCCTAGCTGCCGAAAATGGCCTGGCGGCATCAGGTTCTGCGGACGGAGCTAGCACTAATATGATGGGGACCGGCGGCATGATGGGGACCGGCGGCATGATGGGGACCGGCAGCATGATGGGCGCGGGCAGCATGATAAATATCGAGATGCTTGCGCAGATGCCAGCCGACGCGGTCTTTGCAAAAGTCGGCCAAGCATGTTCGGCGTGTCATACGAAATTCCGCGCCGAGTCTAACTAATATGAAGCGCCTATCTATTGGCGTTGGATTGCTTGCCGCCTTTACGGTGATCGGCTTTTTTGGGCTCGCTGCTTGGCCAATTGCCCGAACTCCGTCGCCGTCACTGGCGGCTCTGGACGGCAGTGTTCAGAATGGAGCCTATCTTGCGAGAGCATCCGGCTGCATCGCCTGCCATACCAACCCAGAGGGCGGCGCACCTCTGGCAGGTGGTATAGCTCTGGAGACCCCATTTGGCACATTGTATTCGCCAAATCTAACGACAGATCCTGTTCACGGAATCGGGGATTGGACAATTGACCAGTTCGCAGTCGCGGTAAGGCAGGGCATATCCCCGGAGGGAGAGCCCTATTATCCCGCTTTCACCTATCCGTTCTATGCGGACTTCTCAGATCAGGACATCGCGGATCTCTGGGCGGCATTCCAAACTGTGCCACCGGTGGCGGAACCTTCTATCGCGCCAAATATGATGTTTCCGTTCAATCAGCGTGCGGGTCTAAAGTTGTGGCGCGCAGCATTTATGTACGACCCTGATACGGAACCTGTGGAGGGCAAAAGCGATAGTTGGAATCGTGGCAAATGGTTGGTCGAAGGAGCGACTCACTGCAGTGCGTGTCACACACCGCGCAACTTGGCTGGAGGGCGCAAGGAAAAAACGGAGAAGTTCGCTGGTTCAGACTTGATCCCAGGTGGAGGTAAAGCGCCTGCGATCGACACAGCGTCGCTTATGAATCAAGGATGGGACGCGGACAGTTTGGCCTATGCATTAAAGACCGGTCTTACCCCGTCCGGGGATGCCTTTGGCAACGCCATGGGAGAAGTCGTTTTACATGGAACCCAGTTTCTCAGTACCGCAGATCTTGCAGCCATGGCCGAGTACTTAATGGATCAACCCAGAAAGTGAAACCAGCTGAGGTATTTGATGGGTCCAATAAAACTCAGTTTCTGCGTTGGTGTCCACTTATCAAGCGGAATTTGACGTTAGCACTGCAAGAGACGTTGGACCGATTTAAACAGAGGGAGCAAGACTATGGACAAGTCTACCAACCAGCCGCCCCCAAATACCAGTTCACAAAGCACTGATCCGGAGGCGATGCTGTCAACGAACAGAGGAGCATTTCTCGGCTTCTTGATGAAGCGATTGAAGGACAGGTTGGGAGTGGACAAAACATGGGGGTCATCTTCGTCGTTGCGGCCCGTGCTAAGGTGAGTTCTTTGCGTGTGGGGCTGCCATGGACGTACGGATTACAATCGAAACTACCTTCGACAACGGGGAGAAGCGCACTCATCAGCTTGACGGCATTTCACGACCCTACCGGGTGACCTGTCCAGACGGGATCGGGTTGCGCCTCGAGGATGGGAAGAGGGTTGTCGAACAGATTCAGCGGGCAATTCTTTGCGATCAGGTTGAGGAAATCATCCGAGAAAGCCGCGTATGCCCGGATTGCGCCTCGGTTCGTGCCATTCATGACTATCGCACGCGCGATCTCGACACGCTCTTTGGGCGGGTTCGGGTCAAAGCCGCGCGCTTGCGCCGCTGTT
>NZ_JAXGFR010000055.1:0-5261 GCF_041008775.1 Pseudophaeobacter sp. C1-32P7
CATTGTAAGCCGACCAGTTCGTGGTCTTATACTTCGTAGGGGCCCAACTGCTCATACCTTCCAGCTATCACGCTGGATTCACGCAGTGAATCCCTCACCCGATTTGCGCAACAAGGCCGTTCGTGAGCGCAACTGACGGCGATATTTCATTTCACCCACTGGATGTTGCCGAAGCGATTTCGTGCCAAAGCGAACGCAAGCGCTTACTTGATGTCACGCATTCGACGGTGGTGCCAGCAGGCATGTTTAGAGGCGGGAAAGACGTCTATAGTTGCTGCGAATGAAACAAAAGGAACATAGACTTGCTTCTCTCTATTGGCTTATCCCTGTCCGCATTTCTGGTGACGGCGGTGATGCATCTGACCACCCTGAAGTGGTGCAGTGGTGGGATGGCCAGCATTCCAATGCGGCCCTCCATCCGCGTCCTCGCGGTTCTGACTCTGCTGTTCACTGTCCATATGTTGCAAATTGGCGTGTTCGCTGTCGCCTTTGCCTTGGCCGAGCGCTGGTTGAACCTGGGCGCATTTGCGGGTGAGACCATCGCGGCTCCCCTCGATTACTACTATTTTTCGGCAATAACCTACACCTCGCTCGGAATAGGAGACATTTTTCCTACCGGGCACCTGCGGTTTCTGACGGGCGTCGAGGCGCTGATCGGTCTGTTGCTGATAGCGTGGTCCGCCTCCTTCCTCTACGCGATGATGAACCGCCTCTGGGTCTGGCAGCCCTGCGTGCGTCCGGACGGAACATCGCAGGACATGTCAGGACGTACGCCTGCGCGCGACTGCCAGCAGGGCAACACTGGCGAGGATGGCGGACATGCTTGAGCCCAAAATGACGGCGATCTTTGCCGAATCCGCGCGTGCGGGATCATCCAGCGCGGCGGTGACGATGAACAGGCTCATCGTGAAACCGATGCCTGCGAAAAGTGCGGCGCGCAGGGTATCGCGCAACGATGTCCCAGACGGCAAACTGCCCAGACCCGCCCACAGTGCAAGGCCGGTTCCCAATGCGACACCCAACGGCTTTCCGATAACAAGGCCCAGGGCAATGCCCGCAGCGACCGTATCTGTCGTCCAGTTCGCGGACGCATTGGTCAGCGGCACCCCGGCATTGAAGAAGGCAAAGATCGGAACGACGATGAACAGGGCCAGAGGTGCGACGCGATGCTCGACCTGTGCGACGGCGCTCAGTCTGAAAGCCGACAGCGGCAGCGCCAGACCGATGATCGCCCCCGCGATGGCCCCTTCCAGCCCGGACCCAATCAGCCCGGACCACAGCAATGTGCCCGCAACGAGATAGAGCTTGGTGGCCTCGCTCGCGCGCCGGTTCAGAGCCCAGAGACCGCCAAGCCCGACCGCGATGAGGGCCAGCGACCAGCCGAACTCGGCCTCGCCGTAGAACAGTGCAATGACCAGCACGGCGCCCAGATCGTCAAAGATCGCAACCGCCGTGACGAAGGCCAGAAGGCCCACGGACACCGCCGATCCGAGGAACGACATCAGGCCCAGCACCAAAACCACATCCGTCGCAATCGGAATCGCCCAGCCGGGCATCGCTTCGGGGTCGCCTGCATTGAACGCCAGATAAATCGCCACCGGCACCACCATGCCGCCGAACGCCGCAATGGCCGGCAAGGTGGCGCGCCCCCGCGCCGCCAGAACGCCCGACGTCATCTCTTGTTTGGTGTGCAAGCCGATGTGAAAAAAGAAGACGACCAGAAGGCCCTGATTGATCCAGTCGATCAGCGGGGCGTCGATCACAACGGGCGCGATGCCCAGCCGCAGCGGATAGTGATGGATGAAGTCGTAAACGCCCGACAGCGGTGAATTGGCCGCACCCATGCCCAGGGCGATCGCGACGAGCATGGCGATGCCTGCACGCCGTCCTTCGTGCGATTGCCGGGTTTCAACCGCTGACATCAGTGCTCATGCGCTGCTTCCGGTGCCATCCATCGCGACAGGTAAACACGTTCAAGGACAAAGACAGTGGCAATGCCGATGGCGGCATAAAGCACGATGGCCGGATCGCTTTGAAGTTTCATCGCAGTGAAGGCGACAAGTACCACGGCGTCGAAAGCAAGTGCCAAAAGAAGAATTGTTGGCGCTGCTCCAATCTCTTTCCGTCGGAAATGGAACACACCCCAATGCACAATCATATCCATGATGAGATAGAAGAATGCTCCCAGAGAGGCGATCCTGCCCAGATCGAAGAACACCGCCAGCGCCGAGGCAATCACAACCGTATAGACCAGCATGTGGCGCTGAATGGCCCCGGTCATACCAAAGTGGCTGTGCGGGATCATCTCCATATCCGTCAGCATGGTCAGCATCCGCGACACCGCGAAAACGCTGGCCAACACGCCGGATGCCGTGGCCACGGCCGCCAACACGACCGTCAAGTAAAAGCCCACCTGCCCAAGTGCGGGCTCAGCCGCCTGGGCCAGCGAATAGTCGCGCGCGGCGATGATTTCGTCGATTGTCAGGCTCGCGCCTACGCCAAAGGCCACAAGCAAGTAGACCACCACGCAGATCCCGATGGACAGCATGATAGTGCGGCCCACATTCCTGTGGGGATCGGTGATTTCGCCGCCGCTGTTGGTGATCGTGGTGAAGCCCTTGAAGGCAAGGATCGCCAGTGCGACAGAGGCGATGAAGCCTGTCACTCCAAAGGTCTCGGCCGTTTCTGACGCGGCGGCGAACTGAAACCCGCTTGACCAGAGTGCTGCGATACCGAACAGCGCGATGCCCCCGATCTTGATCGCCGCCATGATTAGAGAGAATAGCCCGACGGAGCGGTTTCCTGCGATGTTGACCAAGAATGCGAACACGATCACGGCAACCGCCAGAACGGGCACAAGTGGCCCACCCGTGATATCGAAAGGCCGCAAGACATAAGTTGCGAATGTCCGTGCGACGAGGCTTTCCGCGATCACCATGCTGAGCGCCATCAAAAGCGCCGCTCCCGCCGCAACCGCCCCCGATCCATAGCATTTCTGAAGGATCATCGCGATGCCCCCTGCCGAGGGCCAGGCGTTCGACATCTTGATGTAGCTGTAAGCGCTGAAGCTGGTCACGATGGCACCAGCGATGAACGCGAGTGGAAATAGTGGTCCAGCCAGCTGGGCGATTTGTCCGGTCAGGGCAAAGATACCGGCTCCGATCATAACGCCCGTGCCCATGGCAACAGCTCCGCCAAGGCTGATCGAGCCTTCGCGGTAGCCGTCGTTTACATCGTGGTTTTTATCGTGTTTCTGCATTTCGATCTGCCTTGGTTGCTATTTAGGTCGTTACGCCTCTGCGCATGCCCACCCTATAGGTTTCAGGCCGCCAGAAGTCCCGACCCTGGGCGTCTGATGAAATCGCGACTACTCCCGTTGCGAGGGTGCGCCGTAGATCCGCCGGGAAGTCTGCGAACGCCATGTGACCACAACGGCGGCCGCTTGCAGTGCGACAACTGACGCCACAAGGGCAACAAACGGCCATCGCGCCCAGTTCGGTTCAGGCGTTTGGCGGTGGAAATCAAGAAAATGAAAGAACAAGAAATAAGCCGTGTGCAGCACCGCCAGCCACCACAGAACATAAGCGCCCTGCTGGATGTATTTCCACACGGACGTGCCAAGTACGCTTTGGCTGAAATTATTCGACGTACCGGCAAGCACAAAGCCGTAGAGCAGTGCCGCGATCCCGACCACATTGGCCAGCGCAAACCCGTGGTTCAACATCACGTAGCGTTGCAATTGAGGATGAAACTCGAAACCGAACAACCGCGCGAGATCAAGTTCGACCCAGCCGATCAGTATGATCACGGTATGCGCAATTGCCGCCAGAACGGCGTAAATGCCAAGCTCGCGCCGATACGGCAAAAGTTTTCGGAACAGGCGCGCCGATGACAGGCGCGCAAGCGGACCTATCGCCATCGCGAGCGCGATGAGCACAAGCGAAAGATCCCCGAATGCGCGATTGTAGCGATGCATTTCCGACCATTCGGCCCGCGAGATCAGCAGCAGGTATCCAACCAACACGGACGTGCCGATGGTTAGTACGTGCCGCAGAAGGGCGGGTTTTTTCATCATGGTTTCAGATACCGTATGTTTGCAGTCTTCCAAAGATGTTTTAGGCACGCAAATAGCACATCAGATCGGCTTTCGCTTCCAATCAGCGTTCAACATTCTGCAGAGTGTTGACGTTTGGTATGAAAGCCGGAACCCGGCTGGCATACCTGTCCCAGCTTTCGCCAAAACGGGCACGACTGTCCCCCTCCTCGCCGCGGGCCAGCCGTGCGTACATCCAGACCAGCACCGGGAACATCGCGAGCGTCAGGAGGGTCGGCCATTGCACGAGAAAGCCCAGCATGATCAGCACGAACCCCACATACTGGGGATGGCGAATGCGGGCATAGGGGCCTGTCGTCGCAAGCAACCCTTGACGCTGCGCATTCCACAGATGGTGCCATGCCACGGATATCAGCCAGAAGCCGCCGCCGATAAAGACGAAGCTCAGGAGGTGGAACGGCCCGAAGTGTGGGTTTGACTGCCAGCCGAACATCATCTCAGGCAGGTGACCGCTGTCGTGAGCAAACCAGTCAATCTCCGGCCAGGTCGATTGCAGCCAACCGGAAAGAAAGAAGATGGTCAACGGAAACCCGTACATCTCGGTGAACAACGCCAAGACGAAGGCGCTGAAGGCTCCGAAACTGCGCCAGTCGCGTTTTGTCTGCGGCTTGAAGAAACTGAAGGCGAAAATGATGAATACCGCCGAATTGATAAATGCCAGCACCCAAAGTCCATAGGAAGCACCTGCATCGGCCATTATGTGTCGTCTCCTTTGCCGTGCCCGCCGTGGCCTCCATGGCCGCCATGCATGAAGAAGTGCATGCCGACGCAGAGCAGCAAGGGCAGCCAGATCAGCAATCCACTTCCCAGAAGGTGCACCCGGTGTTCATAACCCAGAAGAAGGCCGCCCCCGGCAAGAGCGACGATCAGATAGATGCCGGCGCGTGATCGCCAAAAAGAGGGCGGCCTGGTCGGCTCGTCACGGTTCATGTGGTGTTCGCTATGTTCGGTCATGACATATCTCCATCCTAGGTTTCGACCCGCAAGGGCCTTGAGAATTGTATCCGCTTGTGAAGCCTTCCGAGCTATAGCGCGACAATCTGGGTGAGACGCTGGCGACAATCAGGATGAGATTCTATGTCGCGGCACCTGTGACGTTATCATCGTGATTGCCGCTGGCAAGGTTTTCTTCGGCTGCTGTTTGTCG
>NZ_JAXGFR010000056.1:0-4731 GCF_041008775.1 Pseudophaeobacter sp. C1-32P7
CCGGAACTGGTAACGCTCTCACCGGTGCCCTCACCATCGGTGTAGCTCGCCACAACGGTGATAACGCTCCCCACATCGTCCTGTATCAGGGTGTAGGTCGACGTCGTCGCCCCGGAGATGTCCACGCCGCCACGCTGCCACTGGTAGGAAATGGCGCCCAGGCCATCCTCATCCGCAAGCGTATTGCTCGCCGTCAGGGTCTCATCTTCCTGAGCGGTGCCAGAGATCGTGACGCTGCCGCTGGGAGAGTCGTTGACGTTGGACACAACTGAGGTTCCCGAACTGGTAACGCTCTCACCGGTGCCCTCACCATCGGTGTAGCTCGCCACAACGGTGATAACGCTCCCCACATCGTCCTGTGTCAGGGTGTAGGTTGACCCTGTCGCGCCAGAGATATCCACGCCACCACGCTGCCATTGGTAGGAGATCGCGCCCAGGCCATCCTCATCCGCAAGCGTATTGCTCGCCGTCAGGGTCTCATCTTCCTGAGCGGTGCCAGAGATCGTGACGCTGCCGCTGGGAGCATCGTTCACGTTGGTCACGGCAGAGGTTCCGGAACTGGTAACGCTCTCACCGGTGCCCTCGCCATCGGTGTAGCTCGCCACAACGGTGATAACGCTCCCCACATCGTCCTGTGTCAGGGTATAGTTCGCCCCAGTCGCCCCGGAGATGTCCACGCCGCCACGCTGCCACTGGTAGGAAATGGCGCCCAGGCCATCCTCATCCGCAAGCGTATTGCTCGCCGTCAGGGTCTCATCCTCGGGAGCGGTGCCGGAGATCGTGACGCTGCCGCTGGGAGCGTCGTTCACGTTGGTCACGGCTGAGGTTCCCGAACTGGTAACGCTCTCACCGGTGCCCTCACCATCGGTGTAGCTCGCCACAACGGTGATAACGCTCCCCACATCGTCCTGTGTCAGGGTATAGGTCGCCCCAGTCGCCCCGGAGATGTCCACGCCGCCACGCTGCCATTGGTAGGAAATGGCGCCCAGGCCATCCTCATCCGCAAGCGTATTGCTCGCCGTCAGGGTCTCATCCTCGGCCGCGGTGCCGGAGATCGTGACGCTGCCGCTGGGAGCGTCGTTCACGTTGAGCACGGCAGAGGTTCCGGAACTGGTAACGCTCTCACCGGTGCCCTCACCATCGGTGTAGCTCGCCACAACGGTGATAACGCTCCCCACATCGTCCTGTATCAGGGTGTAGGTCGACGTCGTCGCCCCGGAGATGTTCACGCCGTCACGCTGCCATTGATAGAGAATAGCGCCGAGACCATCCTCATCCGCAAGCGTATTGCTCGCCGTGAGGGTCTCATCTTCCTGAGCGGTGCCGGAGATCGTGACGCTGCCGCTGGGAGCATCGTTCACGTTGGTCACGGCAGAGGTTCCGGAACTGGTGACGCTCTCTGAAGTCCCACCTCCGTCGGTGTAGCTGGCCACAACGGTGATAACGGCTCCCACATCGGCCTGTGTCAGGGTGTAGGTAGACCCTGTCGCGCCGGAGATATCCAGGCCACCACGCTGCCATTGATAGGAGATCGAACCCAGACCATCGGCGTCAGAAATGGTATTGGATGCAGTCAGGGTTTGGTCTTCACTGGCAGTACCTGAAATTACAACGGAACCAGTTGGTGAACTGTTTACTGGTGGTGTGTAGAAGCTGGAATAGGCGTACTGACTGATCGGCGAGCCCGACGTAACTGAATATGTTACCCCGTTGAGGAATGTATTATAGGCAGTGCCATCAAGCGGAACGACAATGCCACCTGAATTGCCAACGCCAGCCATCCAAACCGCTTGGCCGCCATTACTCATTGTAATTAAATACATCGAGTATGGGCCATTATACGCTGTCGCACCGGAGGGAATGCCTGTGTATGTGAACTCGGTGGTCGCGTTGACGTCGACCGTCCCGTTTTCATCCCCAATCGTGGCATCTCGCGCGCCAGTGAATGTTTGAGGATTTCCGGAAAAACCACCCCAACTGCTTTCAAAAGTGGCGAAAACAATAAAATCAGACATCTTTGATTACCTAACCTATCAAAATATACTCATCCGGCGGCTTACAGACTGCCGAAACTACCTAGCTGAGTAACGAACTTTGAGCATCCTCACGCGAAACTTATGGGCGGCCGAAAGAGTGTTTGAGTGTTCCAGCTGTTCCTAGACCAGCTCGCGCTCAAAGGACCGATTCACTCCCCACTGATGCGATATGTGCCCTAACAAAGGCCTAAATAAGGCTATTGAGCCCTCCCCACTATTGCCCCCCTCCGGTCTCTCCCTCAGCTCATTGGCCTCATCCAAAATCCCCTCGGCCTGCAGCCTATCCACCCACGCCGTTTTCAAAACATCATCCAAGATCATGCGCGCAACCACCCATCCGATCATTAGGTTTCGCTTCCTAAGCCCCGTCACCACATGCGTAAATTTGCGTGGCCGGTTCGCCAAGCCAAGATATGCCTTCGCCGCGCCCGCGATCTTGACACCGGCGTGGCCATCAGCGCCACCCACATCTTTTTTTCATGTGGCACAACGCGCTGAAACGCCGATAAGCTTGATAGAATAGATGATCTTCTCAGTAACGGCGCTGCCGATCCTCACTGATTTATCAACTGTTGTGAACGGTCCGGACGCTCTTGGAGAGTTTATTGCCCAATCTGTCTTTGACGAAGCCAGTAACCTGAGTAGCGCCTTCCACAGCAAGGTTGAATTGGATCACATTCGACTTTGTGTACATTCTCTTTTCGACGACTTCACTACCTTGTTTCAGGTAGAAAGCGAACTCTAAGCCGTGATTGGGGCCGTTTTCTGGCGGCACGATAACAGCGGTTACGCTTCCGGCATTCCTCCAAGCGCACACTGAAAAGTCAGTCAAATGACTCTTGCCTTCTGCAGAAACCGTTGTTTTGTATCGGTCGAAGTTGGCGCTAAGATCTTCCAAGATTTCAGGCACTGATTTGCCGACAAGCAGTGCGTCGATAACTTCAGCAATCATTGCCCGCGGTGGTTGGCTGTGACCTTCACCCCAGTTTCCCACGAAAAACCCTAGATCGAGGTCTTGATTATGGAAGGCGTAGGGGCCAGCGGGTTTGGCAGATACGCTTTGCAGCATGGGTTCCATATGGATCTTGGTGTGCCAATCGGGCTGGTTCTGTAGGTAGATGGTTCGGCCTGCTCCGCTCCAGGACCAAAGGCTTTCGTTTACACCAGCTGAATTTAAGAGTCGGCTAGCGGCCTCTTTAGTACCGTCAAGCTCCGAACGCCTGGTGGGGAACGCCGCCTCTACGTATCGGTTTACGGCCTTGAGGTTATAGAGCGAGATTTTTGTCTGGGGGTTCCATACAAATATTGAAGGCTTGCAAACGCAGTGCTGTCCTACATTCATCGAGGCGAAGCCGCCGCCGCTCCCGCCCAAAAGGATTGGGTTCAAACCATAATGGTCTGCCACTGCGTCAATAACAGAGGCGATGTGTCTGGGGAGATCGGGAACCCTCTCGTTGCCGGCATAGAATGCCAGCCTCAATCGATCATCCATGGCAAGAGTGGGGTCTGAGAAAAATAGGCCGGGAACTCCAAGCTGCGCTGATAGCGTGGAGCCACTGAAGAATGGAGGTTTTTTTCCATCTCGGCTCGTAAGCGCAGCGGAAAACACGACGAGGAAGCGTTGTCCAGGAGTACTGCGGTCGAAGCCGACGAGCTTTAAAGGAAGAAGGTCATCTCCAACGGTTATCGTTTGCAGACCGTCTGCGAATGTGATTTGGGAGCCGGTCTCGTCTGCATACAGGTTAGCTTGCATGGATTGGCCTTCGTAGTGCTGTAATCGGGTTTGATCTATGTTGCTCTATTGCTATCATCTGAGACGTTGATAGCTGAACAACTATTTTAGGCGATGCCTCTTCGTCGGCGGACTTATTCACACCTTAGCTTGTAGCTCCTTGTTAATGAACAACAAATCCCCTCAAGTATTAGTAATTGTTGATATGCGCTTAGGTGTTGGGTCGGTTTACCGCCCAGCCCGCAAGTGGGTCAAGGCGCTCGCACCCTTTCAGCCCTCGATGTTCTGCGCCCGCGACCGGGTGTTTTTCCACGGAACGGCTCCAAGCAGCCTTGCCGCGGTGCCGTAGCCAGATCACAGAGAGATCGAACCTAGGCGCCGTCAGCAGATGAAGGCAGCCAGCCCCGCCTGCTTAGGCGCAGCATCGCAGTGATGAAAGCGTTTGGAGCACTCCAGAAAGCTAAGTTTGCAAAGGCCGCGATCTGAGCTGTGCCGATATCGGTCAAGAAACCATCCCTCTTTAAGCGAATGGGGCTCACCAAACAGCGGGGCCTCCTTTGTAAGTGGCCTACTTTGCCCCGATCTCCTTCAGCTTTCCGACTACCAGACGGCGCAAGACGGCCTCACTGGGCCGCAGGCGCGCGATGGCATCGGGCACCGACTCGCGGGCATAGGTCACGGCCTGCTCGACCAGCACATCCTTCCCGGCGCCGGGTCCGTCCTCGATCGCGGCGCGGATACCGCTCATCAACGCGCTGTGCAGGGCCTCGCGGTGGCGGGCCTCGATCTCAAGGCCGAAGCGTTGCTTGGCCACCTGGGCGGCGCCGCCGATCAGAACGGTCAGGAGCAAGCTCAGGCCACTGATCAGCGCGGGCTGAAGCTGTTGCAGAATGTCATTCCAGTTCATGGGTTAGTCCTCTGTTTTAAAGTGGGAAGAAAACGGCCGGCGGATTAGTCCGCCAG
>NZ_JAXGFR010000057.1:0-4377 GCF_041008775.1 Pseudophaeobacter sp. C1-32P7
TCATCCGTGTCGAACGCCCGCTCGATTTCGACTCCACCGGTCAACTCGTAGCGAGCGTACTGTCGAAAAAGGCGGCCGCCGGTGCCACCCATGTTCTGATCGACATGCCGGTCGGACCAACTGCCAAGGTGCGGTCTGCCGGAGCGGCGGAAGCTCTCGGCACCCGGCTGTCTTCGGTCGGCAAGGCGTTGGGTCTGAACCTGGCGCTGCACATCAGCGACGGCATGGCTCCTGTGGGACGCGGCATCGGCCCGGCATTGGAAGCCATGGACGTGCTGGCGGTTTTGCGGCGCGCGCCGGACGCGCCTGTCGATCTGCGCGCACGGGCGCTGGATCTGGCCGGGCATCTTCTGGACCTAGCGCCGGACGCCGTTGTGGGGCAGGGACGGGACCGCGCGCAGGCGCTTCTCGACAGTGGCGCGGCGGAAGCGAAGTTCATAGCAATCTGTGCGGCACAGGGCGGTTTCCGCGAACCCGGCACCGCCTCGCAACGCATCGAGATACTTGCCCCGCATGCGGGCGAATTGACGGCCGTGGACAACCGCCGGATTGCACGCATCGCCAAGCTGGCCGGTGCCCCGCGTCAGAAGAGCGCCGGCATTCGCCTGCTGGCGCGGATCGGTGATCGTATGGACAGGGGCCAGCCGCTTTATGAACTTCATGCCGAGACACCAGGCGAACTGGCCTATGCCTTGGCCTATGCGGAGTCCCAGACCGGGGTGCTGACGCTGTCCGGGGAGGCGTCATGATCCTTGTCGCGTTTCCCGAGATGATGCCGCTTGCCGAAGACCTGGCACCCGCGCTTGGGGCGGACCTGCTCACTCTCGACTGGCACCACTTCCCCGATGGCGAAAGCCTGATTTCGCTGCCCGGCGATCTGGAGGGCGCAGACGTGGCGCTGCTGGCCACGTTGCGAGATCCCGACCGCCTTGCGCTACCATTGCGTTTTGCGGCGGCCACGGCCCGTGAGATGGGCGCGCGCCGCGTCGGATTGATCGCGCCCTATCTCGGCTACATGCGTCAGGACCGCCGGTTCGAAGCCAGGCAGGCGGTCAGCGCGCCGCTGTTCGCGCAGTTCCTGGGGGAGAGTTTCGATTGGCTGGTGAGTGTCGATCCGCATCTGCACCGCATCGCCCGGCTGCAGGATGTCTTCCCGATGCCTGCCATTCGCGCCGTATCCGCCCCGCTGCTTGCGACCTGGATCAGCACGAACCTGCCAGACGCCGTTCTTCTGGGCCCTGACAGCGAAAGCCAGCAATGGGTCGCCGAGGTGGCCCGGCTGGCCGGACGGCCCTATGAGGTCTTGCGCAAGGTGAGATCCGGTGACCGCAGTGTCGATGTCAGTGTGCCGGAAAGCGCGGCGCTGCGCGAAGGCACGCCAGTGATCCTCGACGACATCGCATCTTCCGGCGTCACGATGGCACGCGCCGTCGAAAGGTTGCTTGCGGCTGGAACCGCCGCGCCTGTCTGCCTTGTCATCCACGCGGTCTTTGCCGATGGCGCGCAGGACACCATCATGTCGGCAGGTGCGGCAGGGATCATATCCACCGACACCATACCCCATTCAACGAACGTGATCGGAATTGTCGACATCCTGAGCGAAACGACCCTTTCGGCCTTGAAGGAACCTTGATCACGCAAGTTCCGACAAGACCGGATCGTAGGAAAGGATCTGTCGGCTTTCGTCCTGAGCGCAAACCGGAACGCTACTCCGGAAACTGGAGAATATGAGGATGACCCGCAAGGAAACGAAAATCCCCGCCCCGCCTAGTCCCGAGCGCCCCCAGATCGCGGATCGGGCCGCCCTCTACCGAGCGAATGAACCGGCTTTTGCCGATTGGGCAACTAGCTCGGACGTGCTTGCGCGTGACGAAAGGACACAGGTTCTCGTTCACGACATGGTCGATGTTTTGCATCGGCGCGGACAGATCAAGGACAAGATCGAAGCCTATCGCCTCCTTGGTGCAGCGGACCGGATCGCACAGGCCGCGATGTGGCTGGTCGTGCACATGACCTATGCGCGCACCGTGCGGATCAACGGCACGCCGCTTGAGGCTGGGGATTTCAAGACCAGCCCCGACGGCCATACCGGCGGATCGCTGAACATGGTTCCGGCCTATGTCGGCTATCTGCTGGCGAATGCACTTGGCGGCGTGACGCGCTCGTGGCTGATGGGGCAGGGGCATTGCGTCGCCGCTATCGATGCAGTCAACCTCATCGTCGACAACATGTCATCCGAGCAGACGGAACGATACAGCTTTTCCGATCCGGGGCTGACCCGTTTTGTCCGGGATTTCTATTCCTACGAAATAGCGGCCGACGGTCGGCCCGTTTCGCCGCTTGGTAGTCATGTGAACGCACATACCGCTGGCGGTCTCATCGAGGGCGGCTATCTCGGCTTTGCCGGGTTGCTCTACGAACACATGCCGCGCCCTGGGGAACGACTGGTTGCATTTCTGAGTGACGGTGCTTTCGAGGAGCAGCGCGGAAGCGACTGGGCCCCTCGCTGGTGGCGCGCCGAGGACACCGGACTGGTCGCTCCGATCATGATCGCGAACGGGCGCCGGATTGACCAGCGCACGACGATGGCGCAATCCGGAGGCATCGACTGGTTTCGTCGGCATCTGCGGCTGAATGGTTTCGACCCGGTCGATCTCGACGGCCGCGACCCGGCGGCGTTTGCCTGGGCGATCTTCGAGATAGAGGAGCATCTGGAAGCTGCGGTGACAGCGCAGGAGACCGATGGGGCCGCTTCGGTCCGTCTGCAATATGGTATTGCAGAAACGGTCAAGGGGTTCGGCTTTCCGGGTGCAGGCACGAACCGCGCGCACAACCTGCCACTTACGGGCAACCCCCGAACGGACGAGGCGGCGCGCTGTCAGTTCAACGAGGGTGTGGCGAACCTGTGGGTCCCGCCGGAGCATTTGTCGGCGGCTGTGCTTGCACTCAACAATCACGATAAGCCCAAGCGTCCGAAAGAGCGCGCCCATTCCTTGATCTCGCGCCCCTCGGTGACCCCCAGTTTACCTGAACCGCCATGGCACGCCTCTGACGGGTCCGCGCAAGTCTCGCCGATGGAAGGCCTCGATGAATATTTCGCGGCTCTCATTCTGGCCAATCCGGACCTGCGCCCGCGTGTCGGCAACCCCGATGAAATGCGCAGCAACCGGATGAATGCAACTCTTGATCTGCTGAAGCATCGTGTAACTGCTCCCGAACCGGGGATGCCCGAGTCCCAGACTGGCGGCGTCATTACAGCACTCAACGAAGAGGCGGTCGTCTGTTCGGTGCTGGGGAACAAGGGCGGTCTCAACTTGGCGGTCACCTACGAAGCTTTTGCAACCAAGATGCTCGGTGCCTTGCGTCAGGATCTGATCTTCACAAGACAACTGATCGCGGTAGGACGTCAGCCGTATTGGCTTGGTCTGCCGTTTGTCCTGACTTCCCACACATGGGAGAATGGCAAAAACGAGCTGTCGCATCAGGATACGACCGCCGTCGAAACCATGTGGGGGGAGATGTCCGATCTCTCTCGTGTCGTGTTTCCCGTGGACTGGAACAGTGCAATCGCTTGTCTGCGAGATGCCGTTCGTTCACATGGAGCGGTCTGGACGATGGTGGTTCCCAAACGCGACGTTCCGCTGGCGCTGTCGTCAGAGCAGGCAGACAGGGCGCTATCCGACGGTGCCATTTGCCTGCGCGAAGACGGAGAAGATCCGCCGGAGATCATACTTGTCGCCATTGGCGCCTATCAACTGGTCGAAGTTCTAAAAGCGTCGGATCGCCTTACGGAAAAGAGTGTGCTGCATCGCGTCATTTTGCTTGTCGAACCGGGACGGTTCCGAACCCCTCGTGACGCGCAGGAAGCAACGATAGCCGCCTCGGAGGAAATTGTCGGAAACCTGTTTCCAGAGGCGAGTAGGGCGCGGGTCTTCGTTTCTCATACCCGGCCAGAACCGCTCTGCGGTCTTATCCGCCGCCTTGATACCGGATCGACGACGTCTCGGTTCCTCGGGTTTTGCGGGCGCGGCGGAACACTTGATACCAACGGAATGCTGTTCGCCAACCGATCGACCTGGGCGCATGTTCTCGCAGCAGTGGCAGAAGTCACGGGCCGACAGGCGTTGGACTTTCTGACAACACGCGAACTTGATGTGGTGCAGGGAAAGCGCGCGCCGGCGGGGGTTATTTTCGATAGGAATGTTCCATGAGGCCAAGTGTACGAACCCTATTGCCCGCTTTTGGAGATCGCTCGGTGCTGCGCGACAAACTGGATGAGATTCCGCGTCAATCAGGATGAGACGTTGCGGCGGGCGTGTGTCGGAAGGAGGGCGTAGCCCGACCGGAGGCACACGCCCGCCGCTTCGCTCGTTTTTG
>NZ_JAXGFR010000058.1:0-4161 GCF_041008775.1 Pseudophaeobacter sp. C1-32P7
GTTCGCATCGCCGTGCTGAACGGCTACACCGCGCTCGGCATACCCGTCACTGTGGCCGTAGGATAGGTCCGTCCGGGGAAAGGGGAACCACGCTCAGACCCCGATTTGTGCAACAGCGCCGAACGGAGGCGGAGCGAAGAATCTTTGACGATTGGAGAAGCGAATGGCTCGAGATGCAGATTGAGCATGCAAGCGAGGGTGTCCGTATAGACCCAAGGTTCTGGAGCTATCCTGCCTTCCTGAATCTCAGTGAGGATGGCGTGGAATTGGCTGACACTGAGGCTTGGTATTACGAAGAACCTATAGACATCAAACCGTCGAGCTCCTTTCGCCTTGAGGATAGCGAGGGTCAGATTTGGCGTTTCGAGCCAAAGGATGGACGCTGCGACACTGGCTTTCTGTCGCTGCTACCACACTCCAAACGGTTGGCAGCGAAACAGGAAGCCGAGGCAAAAGAGGCAAGCAAGGATGAATAGATCGCTGTTTCCACCAAAGGGCGCTCTCGTGAAGTTGGAAGACAACTCGCGCGGGGTGATCCATGATCTGAGGCCAAAGGTTGAGCCGAATGAGGCGCTGCTCGCTATGGCAGGCAATCGCCGAGCATGGGTGGCACTGTCGAACCTAAAGCCTGCATATGCGCCTGGACAACATGTCCAGCACAAGCCGCCGCGAGGCCGCGGGCTCAGCCTCGGGAGTGGAGTTGTACTTTCAACGCGTTCGCTTGGAGGTTTCGAGCAGGTTCTCGTTCAGTTCGCAGAGACGGGAGAAACCAGATGGCTGGACTGGCGTGTTCTCGCACAAGCGACGCCTGTCGAACTGCGGATTGCAAAACGACTAACCGGCCAACACAAGGTGGATCATGCCGAGCGCTTTAGACTCCGAATTCTATCCAAGGCACTTCAAATCTGGAACGCAAACACCGGAGCATTCGGTCGTCTCGACATCGATCCACTGCCACACCAGCTTGACGTAGCACGGAAGGTTGTAACTTCTCCTCAGGCCCGATGGCTGATTGCCGACGATGTTGGGCTTGGCAAGACCATTGAGGTCGGACTTATTCTTCACGCCCTCTCGCAGCGTAACCGCTGCCGGCGCGTCTTAATCGTGTGTCCTTCTTCGCTGACCAAGCAGTGGAAAGATGAGATGCGAGCCAAGTTCGGGCGTGCCTTCGAGATCTATCAGCGGGACTTCCGACCCGAATACGCCGAAGAGATGCGCCTCCGGGAGAATGTCATAATCTCGCTTGATCTCGCCAAGCGCGATGAGCATTTGGCACGGCTCATCGAGGCTGGCTTCTGGGATGTTATTGTGTTCGATGAGGCGCATCGGCTCGGGCGGTCTGAAACCGGCGAGCAGACAGAACGCTACGCGCTCGCTCACAAACTTCGCGACCGGACTCACTCTCTGCTATTGCTCACTGCAACGCCGCACCAAGGCAAGACCCGTCGCTTCGCGGCTCTATTGGAGTTGGTACGCCCGGACCTTCTGCCCGAAATTCGAACGCTAGAGATGAACCCTGAGGTGGTTGGAGATATCATCATTCGCAACCGGAAAACTCGCGTCACGGATGCTGAAGGCACGCTGATTTTTCGCGGCCACGACACGCTTCGCCACATGGTGATCCCGTCGCCCGAAATGCGCATTGCGGACAAAGCACTCCGGAAATATTTGAGCGAGGGGTATCGCGCTAGCGCAGACGCACAGGATCGCATGATCGGCCGAGCCATCGGGTTTGTAATGACGACGTACCGGAAACTCGCATCATCTTCCGTGGCGGCAATCGAGCGAGCGCTAGAACGCCGCCTCGAACGACTTCGAGGTTTCGATGCCGCCTCGGCACTGACGATACCTTCAGACGACCAGCTCGAAGGCGACGACGATCTTGCGGAAGCTGGGCCCATCGGTGAGGTCGGTGCCTTCTTCGCCGATGAAGCAAGCGAGGTTCATGCCGTTCTGAAACTCATTCGCGTAGCTCGACAATCGGATGCGAAACTGCAGACATTCCTAAATGACGTCGTTTCGCCGCTTCTAGCGCAGGACCAAAGTCTTTTGGTGTTTACCGAGTACCGGGCTACTCAGAGTTACCTAGCTGAGGCGATCGCAAACGCATGTCCAGGGGTTCAGGTCGCGACGATCAACGGCTCAATGCCTTTGGATGAAAAAATGAAGAACGTCCGCGCCTTTAACGGCCGAGAGGCTCAGGTCATGGTTTCGACTGAAGCAGGCGGCGAGGGCCTCAACCTGCAAGACGCATGTCATATCATGGTCAATTATGATCTGCCATGGAACCCGGCACGTCTGGTTCAACGGATTGGCCGCCTATACCGCTATGGTCAGACGCGACGCGTCCAAGTCATCAATTTGCAGTCGGATGACGGCTTCGACAACAGCGCCATCACTCTGTTGTTGGACCGTGTCAGCACGATTGCACAGGACATGGCAAGCGTTGCCGGCGAAATGAAGGACGCCTTAGCTGCGGAAGTGCTCGGAGAACTGATGTCCTACATTGACATGGAGAGCATTCTAGAGCGTGCGACGAGTATGAAAATGGACCAGACGGAAGAGGAGATTGCCGAAGCCATACGCGAAGCACAGAAGGCGCGGGCCGCCGAGGATGATATTTTACAATTTGCATCCGCACACCAGACACGGGTGTCGGGCGGCTTCGACTTTCGACATATGGTCAGTTTTGTGAAAGGCATGGCGCCAATCGCTGGATTCGCCGTACGAGGTGAGATGCATGGCGGAAAGACTCTTGAGCTTGAGCTCGCCGAAGAGGATATCGGCCGCTGGCCAGAATTTGGCCGTCGTAGCGTTGTGCGCCTGACCGCCGACCACGCAAGGGCAATCGCTGACCCATCGCTTGTTTCAATGGACTTCGAAGCCGGATTTGTGCGTGATCTTTCAGAACTAGCCAATGATCGGCTGGCTTTCGACGGGCTTTATGCTGAGGCTGAAACGGAAGCAGTTGCGAGTGAGGATGTGGTCGGAGTTCATCAGGTACGTTGGCAGGGCCTTTCTGGCGAGCTGTTGGAGGAAGAGCTGATTGCCCTTTCCGGCAAGAAGGACGGTGCAACAGAGCTGGCGCATGAAGAATTCGCGGAACTGCTGCTGCGGCCGATGGACAGTGTGCCGGCATCGAAGCCTAGCGATGAGGACCGGTTGATTGCAAAAGCGTTTGCACCGGGAGTTGAGAGTTTTGTCTCGCTCACGGCTGAAACGGATCGCATGCCGTCGTCAGTGTTCTTGTCTGCTGCTCTGAAGAGAAGGCGTCAGTTCCCCGGAACATAGCAGGTAGAGGGCAGTCTGGAGTGGAGAAGGTTCGACGGGGGTCCCATTCCCTCCGCCATCACCCAAGAAATCATGGGAAACGGCGATTAGGGAAGCCTACCCGCCAGCCTACCGCTAACAGGTTCACGCTTGGACACGACGTGAAGCATCGGCTTCGGCATGTGCGAAATCGTGGGGAATCTGGACCGGTCGTTCTGCTACTATTCTTTCGGAAGTTGGTCTTTAACTGCTTTATATAGCTGTTCGGGCAGGTCTCGCCAGATTGATCTGGCCCTGTCTGCCCGCAGAGGTTCAATCTGAAGGTAGCCATTGTGTATCTGCATCTTCGGTTCCCTAAAGGGAGCCATATTGTGTTTTTGATGAGAGGTTTGGCGCCGAGAAGGTCTTCGGACTTGCGAACATCAGCTGGTGCAGGGGCTGTTGGCCGACAGTCAGGCCGAGCTGGCCGCTGCCCGCGCGCTGGTCCGGGATGCGGCGCGCACGTATGACGCAACCGGGGCTGCGGTGCTGGAAGCCTCTTGTGCCAAATACTTCTGCACTGAAATGGCGGGCCGGGTTGCAGACCGCGCGGTGCAGGTGCATGGCGGCGCCGGCTACATGGCCGAATACGCCATCGAAAGACTGTACCGAGACGCGCGGCTGCTGCGCATTTACGAAGGTACCAGCCAGATCCAGCAGATCATCATTGCCCGCAACATCGTGAAGGCCGCAAAAGACCGCATGTAAGCGGCAGGGAAGGAAAGAATATGTGTAAGCGCCGTCTCAACCCCACATTGCTGCTAATGGCTTCGGCTGCGATGTGATCTCCATCTCATGATGGGGAGTGCGTTTCGCAATGTGCGCTACAAATTCGTTTCTCAAATCTCTGGG
>NZ_JAXGFR010000059.1:0-3719 GCF_041008775.1 Pseudophaeobacter sp. C1-32P7
AGAAAGCTCCGGACCAGCCCGGACGTGTTGCATCCATGATCAGCGGCACAGCAGGGTTCTTTGTCCGCAACCGTTTTTTCGCGATCGTCCTGTGTGGTGTGCTGTTGGCTGCAGGCGGTTTCGCGGGATCGCGGCTTGGCTCCGAATTTACGCCATCGCTCGAGGAAGGCGACATTCTGATGCGGCTGACCATGGCACCCTCGATTTCGCTCACCGAAGCGATGGCAACCACAACGCGGGTAGAAAAGCGACTGCTGAAGAACTTCCCTGAAATCAAGTCCATTGTGACCCGTATCGGGCGGGGAGAAGTCGGCGCACATGCCGACCCGACCAATAGCGCGGAAGCCTTTGTCGAGTTGAATCCGGTCGAGCAGTGGCGCCCTGGACTGTCTGCGGAAGGACTGCGCACCGCGATTTCGGAAGACCTGGAATCCTATCCGGGGATTGTGGTGAATATCGGCCAACCCATCGCGATGTCCGTCGACGAATTGCTGACCGGCACGCGTGCCGAACTGGCCGTCAAGATTTTCGGACCGGATTCCGAAATCCTGTTGCAGCGATCACAGGTGCTGCAATCGCTGCTGCAACAGGTCGAAGGAGCAGCCGAGGTGCAGGCCGACCAAATTACCGGTGCCCCGCAGCTTGTGGTGACTGTGGACCGGTCAGCCCTTGGCCGCTACGGGCTTGATGTCGAGGATGCGCTGGATGCGCTGCGTGCAGCCGTAGGCGGTGCCGAGGCCGGATCCCTGTTCGAGGGTGTGCGACAGTTTCCGATCATGGTTCGTTTTGACGAAGATAGCCGCGACACACCCGAGGCGATCAGCCGTATCGTGCTGGAATCGCCCTCCGGAGCGCGGGTGCCGCTGGAGACGGTTGCCAATATCGGAACAGTAATCGGTCCGCGCCAGATCACACGCGAGGATGGCGAACGCTTTATCACGGTCCAGTCCAACGTGCGCGGCCGCGATATCGGATCTTTCGTTGCCGAAGCGCAGAAGTTGACTGACGCTCAACTGGAGCTGCCGCCCGGGTATCGTCTGGTCTGGGGCGGTCAGTTCGAGCTTCAGCAACAGGCGAACGCCCGCTTTGCCGTGGTCATTCCGATCACGCTGGGCATCGTCCTGCTGATCCTTCTGGTGACTTTCGGAAGGCTGAAATCAGCGATCCTCATCTTGTTGAACATCCCCCTGGCGCTGACCGGCGGCGCGCTGGCGCTCTGGTTTGCAGGATTGCCGGTGTCGGTTCCCGCCACGGTCGGGTTTATCGCGTTGTTCGGCATCGCATTGGGCAACGGCATGGTGTTGGTCAGTTTCATGGATGACTTCGCGCGTGCCGGGCGCGATCTGGACGCTTTGGCCATCGAAGCCGCAGGGCTGCGCGCGCGCCCGGTCCTGATGACCGCCATGACGACGGCGCTGGGGCTGGCACCATTGCTCTTCGCCACCGGCGTCGGTGCCGAGGTGCAGCGCCCGCTCGCCACGGTGGTGACCGGGGGGCTGGTTTCATCAACCGTGCTGACGCTGCTCGTAATGCCCGCCCTGCACCGCTGGTTCGCACCCCGACAAGGAGGGCATCATTCGCTTGTCGAAACGGCTCATGGGCAGCATGCGAAGTCAGCCTCGGGAGCCCTTACCTGATGGAACGAACGCGCTTCAGGCCTGCTTGGGTGCAGAATTGGCAGAGGGGGAGAGTTCGATGAACATGGCGACGTTTTCGGGCGCGACCCCGCAGACATCTCCAGCGGTTTCATCGTGGCGTGCACTGTCATGAGACCCGCCCTGATTTCCGCTGTAAGGGCATTGGAAGTCATCCAAAATGGTGGTTATCGCCGGTGCCAAAAACGGTTTAGTTTTGTCATTTATCAAAATAAAATAACGGTTTAGGGAGCGGAAAAACTTGGGGCGGCACCCGACGCTTCGTGCGCACCAATACAGAGCCGGTGATCCCCCAGAACCTCGATGACGCGACACTTCCCCGCATGGCCGGGATCATCCGCGTCAGCCATCCGAACCAGCTCTTCCCGAAGCTGCGCGAGAATGATCATGCGCCGGTCCACCGCCGCGAGCTGCTTGCGTGCGATCTCATGGGCAGGTGCGCAATCCTCTGACGGGGCTTCTGCCAAGGCCATCAGATCGGCGATATCATCGAGACCGAAGCCCAGTTCCCGTGCGTGGCGCAGGAAGGCCAGCCGTTCGAGCGCCGCTTCATCGTAGCGCCTCTGCCCACCTGTTGTCCGCGCCGGTGACGGTATCAGGCCCCGGCTTTCGTAGTAGCGGATCGTTGTCACCTTCACGCCCGTCCGGCGCGACATATGCCCGATGGAGTATTCTTTCATCATTGCCCCTTGAACCTATAGTCGCTGTAGATCGTATCTATCCTGAAACGATACGAATCGAAAGGAGCCGCCGTCATGGGTCACGGCCACCATCATCACGTCGATCTCGAGGCTGGCGACCGCCGCGTCTTCGCCGCCATCGCGGTCAATATGGGCCTGACGGTCGCGCAGATCGTCGGTGGTATCGTTTCCGGCTCGCTCGCTCTGATCGCGGACGCGCTGCACAACTTTTCCGACGCGATCTCGCTCATCATCGCTTTCGGCGCTCGAAAGATCGCGCGGCGACCAAGGGATGCAGAGATGACGTTCGGCTATGGCCGGGTCGAGGTCGTCGCCGCGCTAATCAACTACACCACGCTGATCGTGATCGGCCTCTATCTGCTTTACGAGGCCGCGATGCGCTTTGCCGATCCGCAGCCGGTCGAGGGCTGGCTGATCGTCATCATCGCAGGCATCGCGCTGATCGTGGACGCGGTGACGGCGGCGCTGACCTACGCCATGTCCAAATCCAGCGTGAACATCCGTGCGGCCTTCCTGCACAACGTGGCCGACGCGCTCGGCTCTGTCGCCGTGATCGTCGCGGGCACGCTGATCCTGCTCTACGACTGGCGGCTGATCGACCCGCTCGTGACGGTGCTGATCGCGGGCTATATCCTGTGGCAATCGTTCCGCGAAATTGGACCTGTGATCCGTATCCTGATGCTTGGATCGCCGCCCGAGATCGAGACAGACGCGGTTCTTGATACCGTGCGTGGAATCGACGGCGTGATGGGCATTCACCACGCGCATTTCTGGCAGATGGACGAACACCGCGCGGCACTGGATGCGCATGTCGTCATAGCCGAGGGGCGTTGGTCCGACGCAGACGCCGTGAAGGAACGGATCAAAGCTGCACTGGCTGACCGGTTCGATATCGAGCACACGACGCTTGAGCTGGAATGCGCGCGCCACGCCTGCGACGACCCGTCCGAGTTCGGCGGGCAGGGGCATGGCGACGAGCGGCACGGATGACCGTCTACTCTGTGTAGCTCTCGCAGCCGTCGATCCCGGTCCCCGTCGCGGCAAGGAGCCGATCCGCATCACGGAGAAGATCGGCAACCCGTCCATCCGCCAGGCGATACCGGACAAATCGACCTTCGCTGCGGCGGCTGACCAGCCCGCAGTCGAGCAGGCAGCGCAGATGGTTCGAGACGTTGGGTTGCCCCAATCCCGTATGACCGACAATTTCCTGCACGTTGCGTTCGCCTGATACCAGCGCATCAAGGGGTCGATTCCGGCTGAGTGCAGAATGACACTCTAAGCGGCCAGGACGCGTCTTCCGTTCTCTCTGAGTTCCCCGTTGGGGCCGACATATCTGTAAATTGTGACGGGCTTGACGCCGAGT